>JBJTVN010000231.1:0-2281 GCA_046081225.1 Alphaproteobacteria bacterium | reverse complement strand
TGTGGAACGCAATGACGGCAACCTGATGCATGTTCTGAAGGACATTAACCTGAGCATTTACCGCGATTATGAATATGTTCAGGGAACAACATCCCTCAGCACCACCCCCTTTGATGTGTACACTACGCGTCGGGGGGTGTGCCAGGATTTTGCCAACCTGTTTATTTGTCTGGCCCGCTTGCTCAGCATTCCCGCGCGGTACCGCATGGGGTACATTTATACGGGGGTGAATTACGAAAACACCATCCAGTCCGAGGCTTCTCACGCATGGGCGGAGGTGTATCTGCCCTATGTCGGGTGGCGGGGCTTTGATCCCACCAACGGCTGTATGGCCAGCCAAGACCATATTCGCGTGGCCTGTGGCCGCAATTATCTGGATGCCACCCCCACATCCGGCACCATTTTCAAAGGGGGGGGCAAAGAAACCCTGACCGTTCGTGTAAAAATCGAGGATACTTCGTTATGACACCCCAAGCCAAAACCGTCACCGTGGGTGATATCAGCATCAGCAATGCCCGTCCCTTTGTTCTGATTGCAGGGCCCTGCGCCTTGGAAAGTTTGGATCATGCCCAAATGATGGCGGGCACCCTGAAAGACCTCTGCGCCCAGAGAAACATTCCCCTGATTTACAAAACGTCCTTTGACAAAGCCAACCGCACCAGCGCCACCAGCCCCAGAGGCTTGGGACTGGACAAGGGGCTGCCCATTCTGGAAACGCTAAAGGCCACCATGCATCTGCCCATCATCACCGATGTGCATTTGCCAGACCACTGCGCAGAGGTGGCCAGCGTGGTGGATGTCCTGCAAATTCCCGCGTTTTTATGTCGTCAAACGGACCTGTTGCAGGCCGCATGCGCCACACAAAAGCCCATGAACATCAAAAAGGGCCAATTCCTCGCCCCGTGGGACATGACCCAAGTGGCCAAAAAATGCGAATCCTTTGGCCATAACCAGATCATGCTGTGCGAGCGGGGGGTGAGTTTTGGGTATAACACCCTGATTTCCGATATGCGGGCCCTGCCCATCATGGCCCAGACGGGGTATCCCGTGATTTTTGATGCCACCCATTCCGTGCAACAACCCGGGGGACAGGGGGAGACCTCTGGCGGCCAACGTCAGTTCGTGCCCGTTCTGGCCCGCGCCGCCCTCAGCGTGGGCGTGGCCGGCCTGTTCGTGGAAACCCACGAAAACCCCGACACGGCCCCCAGCGATGGCCCCAACATGGTGAAACTGGCCGATATGCCCCGTTTGCTGGATCAGTGGGTGGCGTTTGATGCCTTGACCAAGGGGATGCCGTTGTGACGTTTTTGGGATCCAAATCAAATGGGTATGAAGAACACCATCATTTATCTC
Organism: Alphaproteobacteria bacterium; assembly: GCA_046081225.1. Taxonomy (GTDB): domain Bacteria; phylum Pseudomonadota; class Alphaproteobacteria; order JAJTHO01; family CANGYM01; genus CANGYM01. The sequence goes on along the minus strand of JBJTVN010000231.1, from coordinate 928 downwards.
ATCGGCTTTGCAGGAACTGGTAAATACACCATTGCCAAGGAAATTGTTGCATTATCCGGAGCAAGACTTGTCGATAATCACCTGATCAATAATCCCGTGTTTAGCCTAATCCGGCTGGATGGCATGACACCATTGCCTGATGGTGTTTGGGAAAAAACGTGGGCGATACGTCATATCGTATTGGATGTTATCAAGGAGATGGCTCCGCCTGATTATAGCTTTATTTTTACCAATGAATTAAACGAGGGCGTGGCAGAGGATGCAAAACTTTTTGCTGAGGTTGAGGAATTAGCACGGATAAGGAAAAGTGTTTTGATTCCAGTGCGTTTGATGTGTGACGAAAATGAGCTTTGCCGTCGCATCCTATCATCGGATCGCGCTGATCGACTCAAGACTATGAATGCAGATCATGCTCGTCGCAAGCATCGCAGCAGTCACATTTTGAATGTCTTGCACCCAAACCTTTTGAATCTGGATGTTACGAACTTGGAGCCGATACAAGCAACTCAAGCCATTATCAAACATGTGGGTGAGGGAATATGAACGTCTTCCCCTCCCAACCGCTTTGGCGACGATCCCTTGGCCAAGGGGGAAGACCCCATCCTTGAGGCGGATTGAAAATATTTTTGACAACCCCCGCCAAAATGCGCTAGGAAGGGAATCCCTGCGGAGGGGTGGCCGAGTGGTTAATGGCAGCTGACTGTAAATCAGCCCGCGTGAGCGTACGGGAGTTCGAATCTCTCCCCCTCCACCAACATCAGGGCTGTGGTGCCCTGCATGAAACACACGTTTTCCCTTTATTTTCAATAATGATTCCCCCTTTCTCGCGGTCTTGCGAAAAGAATTGACAATGGATTAAAATTTTATTATTATAACCCTACATTTTTCATTGTCACACATTTTTTTTGGGGGTATACTGCATGAAAAA
>JBJTVN010000230.1:0-2194 GCA_046081225.1 Alphaproteobacteria bacterium | reverse complement strand
CAGCGGAATTCAGGAAATGGGTCTGGACAGGGGGACGGAAACTGGAGGGGTTGGTGAGGCGGAGGGAGGCGGAGGTGAGCACCTATAAAAGAAGAATCATCGAGGAGAACTAAAATGCTGTCCTACCTCTCTCTGCGCCCGCGCATAATCCTCCGGCACGCCGATATCCAGAAAATAGCCCTCGGTGGTGATGTAGTGGGGCTTGAGTTCCGCCACTTGGGGATAGAAAAAATCGCTTTCCATAGAAAAGGCAGAGGGCAGGCTCAACCCCCGAAACCATGGCACGTTCAGGCCATACACACCCCCGTTGATCAAGCCAGGGCCTGAGGGGCCTTTTTCGGCAAAGTGGGTGATGTGGGTATCGTTCACCGCCACCTGTCCATAACGGGACACATCGGGGACGTGACGCAGGGCCAGCGTCAGATTATGGTGACCCGCCTGTTCATGAAATCCCGTATAATCCATATCCAAAAAGGTATCGCCGTTCAGGATCAGGGCGGTATCCTCCGTCACAAACCCCGCTGCGTTGGCAATGCCGCCGCCTGTGCCTAGCGGGGTTTCCTCCACCGCGTAATCGATGGGGATCCCGTCGAAGGCATCACCAAAGGCCCACATAATGGTTTCCCGTTTGTAATGCACCGACAGAATAAACCGACTGGCCCCGTAACGTTTCAGGTTTTGCATCAGATAAGCTAGAAAAGGCCGCCCCGCCACGGGGGCCATAGGCTTGGGCAGGTCGGGAACCACGGCCTGTAGCCGTGTTCCAAAGCCGCCGGCCAGGATAATAACCTGCATTTATGCCGTTTTCCGCTTAGGATTGTACTCCGCCCCGAAGATCTCTTCTTCGATCATGGCGCAGATGATGTGGCCGATCATGATGTGGCCCTCTTGGATTTTGGGGGTTTCGCCTGAGGGAATATTCACCGCGCGATCCACCAAGGCCCCGATATCACGGCCGTCTTGGCCCAGAAAGCCCACCGTTATAATGCCTTTGGTTTTGGCGGCTTTGAGGGCCTCCAGCACGTTTTTGCTGCGGCCAGAGGTGGAAATGCCAATCAGCAGATCCCCCGCCTGCCGAATGGCCTCCACTTGGCGGGCAAAAACGCGGTCATATCCATAATCATTGCCAATGGCCGTCAATGCCGAGGTATCCGTGGTCAGCGCCACCGCATTCAGGCCCGGGCGATCGTAACACAAACGCGATACCAGCTCCGCCGCCAGATGCTGCGCATCCGCTGCCGATCCGCCGTTGCCGCAGAACATGATTTTTTTGCCGTTTTTCAGGACATCTACCCCCAAATGGGCGATGGCCTCAACATTTTTTAAAAACGCGGCATCATTCAGCATGGCATCAATAACGGCGCGGGTTTTGGTGAGTTCGGGGATGAGCATGGGGGGATCTCCTTAAACAGCTTCAACAACAGGGATTTTGGTGACTTTGTGGGCGCGATAATGACGATCATCGTCAGGTCGTGCCAGTTCCACCAGATTGTCCACATTGCGGTTGTTTTTCAAGTGGGCAAAATCTTGACGCATGAGGGAGGTTTCTGAAAACTGGTTGGGCTCATAAAGGGCCACATGAGACCCACGATTTTCAAAAGAAAAGGGAATCAGCAGCAGGTCAGACAGGGCCTCTAATAATCTTGGTTGATCTTCGGGTTTGGCAAAAAACAGGATAAAGCCACCACCCCCAGCACCCAAAATTTTGCCGCCGATGGCCCCCGATTTCATGGCCCGTTCATAAATATCATCAATAAAATCCGTGGATACGGAGGATGCCAGTTGCTTTTTCAGCATCCACGTTTCGTGCAGCAAGCGCCCAAAATCGGTGATATCGCCCGCCCCATTCAGAATGCCCACGGCCTCATCCACCATATCCCGCATGGTGTGTAATTTGCGGGCTTTATCGGCTATATTTTTCATTTTATCACCGGCAATGGCGCTGGCACTACGGGAGATGCCTGTAAAAAACAACAGGAGATGATCATTCAGCTGGCGGATTCGGTCCGTTGTGGTCAAACGATCCACGGCAAAGGTACAATCGGGATGAATGGTGATTTTGTTAAAGCCACCGTAGGCTGTGGCGATTTGGTCCTGAATACCGACGTTTTCTTTCAGCAAGTCGCGCTCTACGTGAATGGCTTCGCACGCCAGTTCATGATCGGTACACATCCGGCCGCGCAGGGCATGAACC
>JBJTVN010000229.1:0-9855 GCA_046081225.1 Alphaproteobacteria bacterium | reverse complement strand
CCCCCGAGCAAACGCTGCCCTTTGCGCGGGCTGTTTTTGAACCTGAATAATTCTGTTGTTATCAAGAGGACCGGATGTACGATATCACCTACACCATCCACGGCACCAGCATGGAGATTGTGGAATTCAGCCTCTTTCCGGGACAATTCATACAGGCGGAAATCGGGTCCATGATTTATATGGGCGATTCTGTTGAGATGAAAACGGGCACAGGGGGCGGCATCTGGAAAGGTTTAAAACGAAAACTGGCCGGCGAGCGTTTTTTGGTATCCCAGTTTAAAAACCGTGGCATTGAAAAATCCTATGTGGGGATCGGGTCTTATTACCCTGGTAAAATTCAGATGATTAACCTCAGTAGCCACGATGGGCTTTATTATACCCAAAAGCGGGCTTTTTTATGTGCCACGCCCGACGTGGATATCAGCATTGGCATCACCAAGCGGTTGGGGGCAGGCTTTTTTGGGGGGGAAGGGTTCATTTTGCAAAAATACTCCGGCGAGGGGATGGTTTTTATCCATGCAGGGGGCACCATCATCCGAAAGGTTTTAAATCACGACGAAACGTTGCAGGTGGATACGGGATGCCTTTTGGGATTCAGCCCCACGGTGGATTATAACATTCGCATGGTCAGCGGCATCATGAATCCCCTGTTCGGGGGGGAGGGATTGTTTCTGGCCCACCTAAGAGGCCCAGGGGAGGTGATTATGCAATCATTGCCGTTTTCGCGACTGGCGGATAATCTTTATGCTGTCATGTCACAATTTACGGCAACTCCCCAGAAAGATGAGGGATAGGCCGTTGTGCGGTTTACCGTTCCCCCCAAAGATCATGACGAGCGTTTGGACCTGTGGCTGTCAACCCTGTTGCCCCAGCATAGCCGCAGTCAAATACAACGCTGGATCAAGGAGGGGGCTGTTGCCCTTCACCATGAAACGGGAGCTTTGCGCCCTGCCCAGCGCATTGAACAGGGGCAAACCTTTGTTATAACCCCACCAGAGGTGCGCCCCACGCATTTGGTGGAGGAAAGCATTCCTTTGGATATTGTTTTTGAAGATGATGCCCTCGTCATCGTCAACAAAGCTGCGGGTATGGTTGTTCATCCTGCGGCGGGCCATCGTCAGGGCACATTGGTTCATGCCCTGCTGACCCACTGCGGGGAGAGTTTGCGAGGCATAGGCGATATTCAGCGCCCTGGCATTGTGCACCGTCTGGACAAAGACACCAGCGGCCTGATGGTGGTGGCCAAAACCGCAGCAGCCCATCGTCATTTGGTGGGGCAATTTCAAAACCGCAGTTTAAAGCGCACCTATCATGCCCTTTGTGTGGGGACCCCTCACCCCTCAAGGGGCACCATTACCACCCTGATGGGTCGGTCCCCCCTGCATCGCCAAAAAATGGCCGTGGTGACCAAAAATGGCAAAGAGGCCATCACCCACTATGAAACCCTGAAAACCTTTGGGGATCGGGCCCTGATTGTGTGCCGTTTGGACACTGGACGCACACACCAGATTCGGGTGCATTTACAGCATATCGGCCATCCCCTGCTGGGGGATTCGGTTTATGGGGGACGACGCAGCCAGCCCCCCCTGATCCAACGGCAAGCCCTGCATGCGTCCCAGTTGTCCCTGATTCACCCCGTCACACAGCAAGAGATGCATTTTTCTTGCCCATGGCCACAGGATTTTATCGACGCCGTGGGGGATAGTGTGCCATATTAAGGGTTCTTTGTGCGGGTGTGGTGGAACTGGCAGACACGCCAGATTTAGGTTCTGGTGCCGAAAGGCTTGGGGGTTCGACTCCCTTCACCCGCACCACATTGAAAAATAAAATTTTTAAAAAAGTCCGGATTAACCGTGTACTAAGGGTTGATGCAAAATCCCCTCAAACGCGGATTCCAGACCCGAAGCCATGGCCCCGATATCAAAAGTCCCAAAATTTCCTGTGGGGATTTTGGGAAAGCCCAGACCAGATTCGGATGCCAGACGCTTGGCAATCCCAATAATGCTGGATGCCTGATACTTTTGGGTGTCCATGGCCTGTGCCGCCACGTTCATAATGGGGGCTGTATTTTTGCTGGCGATGGTGTACAGGGCGTGTCCGCTGTGTCTGTGGATGCCCATGGCAATGGAGGACAAAGAGGCTGATTGCAATGTGTGAATGCCCTCAGAAATATCATGGTCATTAATGTTCAATGTTCTGGCGATATCGCGGGATTTAACCTCGATGTTATAGTGTCACAAAACATCATCGATGCGGTCCATAACAAAATCGGGGCGTACCATTTGGCGGTAATTTAAAATGTCCGGTCCCGATAGGATCACAGCCTGCGCCAGCATGGTCACCGAAGAGCTGATGCCCAAAACAGATGTAAGGGTTGTGGGCGATGTCAGGGCCACTGTTCCGATACCCGCAGCCCCCAGCCAAAAAGAAGCCCCCCCTCGCCCCAGCATGGTGAACATGGCATAGCGAATTAGGCGCTTGGGCAGCAAATGACGGGGCATTTCATGCATCATTTTGGTTTTCAGCTCATCCACGGGCATGCCCGTGGCGCGGGCCATGTCCAGATACTGTTGTGTCTGATCCACAATGGGTTGAATCTGATGCAGTCCTGTTTTGATCAGCTTGCTGATCACGCCCCCAGCCCCCATAAGCCCCCCCAAAAAGAAGGACAAAACACTGGACATCAGCAAGCCCTGAATCATCGAAAAAATACCCGCGCCCATCAACCCCTTTTGTAGGCAGGGCAACAACGCCCCGTCATGATCCAGCAAATTCATACGGGCCGCACTGCGGCGGGATTTTTTCTGGCGCGTTTTTTTGCTGGATGTTGGGACGGCATCTTCAAAAACAAAGCTAACACCCAAGCTCTCGAGGACAGCACGTTGTGCCAATACATCATCCGAAATCAGCGGTTGTGCTTCGGATTCTGGCGCATTCTGCAAAGAGACAACGTTTGTCATGCCAATCCGTGGTTAAAAAAGGTTGTCTATCAAGATTTTAGGAAAACCAACCCAGCTATCGTGATGGACAACATTTTCTACCTTTGGTTCAGTATAACGATATTTTTCCCGTCTTCACTGTGATGCAGATCACATCTGCGGGTGTATTTTTTTGTGTCAAATGCCTCCGAAGGGGTGTATAATGCCCCATCCAAAACGCAGTGGATGTTGCTTTGCTATGAAAACGTTGTCTTATGTTTTTCTTGCTGTCTTGGTGGTGGCTGGAATCATGGTTTACATGCATGGCGTGCCCTCTGCCCCATGGTCTGAACAGCCTGTGGACCAAAAACAGCGTGTGATTCGCATCGGGACCGAGGCTCTGTATCGTCCCTTTAATTATTTTGATGATACTGGACGGTTAACGGGTTTTGACATTGACACTGTGCGGGCCATTTGTGAAACAGAGGGCCTGACCTGTGAATTTATTTCCCAGGATTGGGATGGTCTGATTCCCAGTCTGATTGCCAAAAAATTTGACGTGATTGCCGCCAGCCTTTCCATCACACCGGAGCGCAAAAAAGCCGTGGCTTTCACCAACCGTTATTACCGCACCCCCATACGCTTTATCACGGCCAAAAATCAAACCTTAGTTATTACCCCAGAGGGTCTGAAGGGAAAAAAAATAGGCGCCCAGCGGGCCACCACGGCCGCCATTTATTTGAATGAAAACTTTTCTGGCATTGCGGACATTAAATTGTATGACACCCAGCAGAATGGGTATCTGGATTTAAAAAGCGGCCGTTTGGATGCCATGCTTTCGGATGCCATTATGGGATGGTCTTGGTTGTTATCGGACGAGGGCAGGGGGTACGCCTTTCGCAGCGAGTCCATTTATGTGGATCAAGGCATCGGTTTTGCCATGCGTCACGAGGATCAGGCCCTGGTGGATGTGTTTAATCAGGGACTGAATAAAATCCTGAGCAATGGCACCTATGACATGATTCGCCAGCGCTACTTCCCCTTTGACATCTATTGATTTTCATTGTGCTATGACATCCGAACGCCCCCAAGAACGCAGTCATATCATCGCTGTTTTGGTGGATAATGAACCCGGGGTTCTGGCCCGTGTCATTGGCCTGTTTTCGGGCCGTGGTTATAACATCGAAAGTTTAACAGTGTCTGTGGTGGATGCTGAGGGGATGCTGTCCCGCATCACCCTGGTCACCCGCGGCACAAACCAGATTATTGAACAAATCAAAGCCCAGCTTTTTCGGATTGTCCCTGTTCATACCGTTAAGGATTTAACGGAAAATGGCCCCGTTGTGGACCGAGAGCTGGCGCTGGTCAAAGTTCTTAATCACGGGGAATCTCGTTTAGAGGCCATGCGTCTGGCGGATATTTTTCGCGCCCGTGTGGTGGATAGCACCTTGCAATCCCTGATTTTTGAGGTTTCTGGGCGTACAGAAAAAATCGAAGCCTTTATTGCCCTGATGATGCCGCTGGGGTGCATTGAAATTGCCCGCACGGGGTGTGTCGCCATGGCACGTGGGGAAGCGCCCTTTTGATCATGACCCTTTTGCCCCGTCATGTTCATTTTGTGGGTTTTGGATTGATCGGCTCGTCCTTGGCACGGGCCCTGAGGGTTTTGAATCCCGCCATCTGTTTAACGGTTTATGATCATAATCCCAATGTTCGGCAAAAAATTTTGGACTTGGGGTTGGTCGATCAGGTTGTGGAATCCCTCAATCCTGTGCCAGAGGCGGCGGAGTTGGTGGTTCTGGCCGTGCCCATGCTGGCCTTGGCGGAGGTTTTGGCCCAGATTCAGGTGCCTGCCCAAGCCATCCTCACTGACGTGGGGTCTGTTAAGGGCACCGTTGAGGCAGCCCTGCGTCTTTATGCCCCATCGTTATTGCCCCGTTTTGTTTTGGGCCATCCCTTGGCGGGGACAGAACACAGTGGGCCAGAGTATGGATTTGCGGAGCTTTTTCAGAATCGCTGGTGCTTGCTCACCCCCCTTGCGGAAACCCATCCCCGTGCCTTGGCCATGGTGCAAAACCTCTGGGAGGGCGTCGGGGCCCGCGTTGACACCATGAGTGTGGCCCATCATGATCAGATTTTGGCCATCACATCCCACATCCCCCATTTGATTGCCTTTACCATTGTGGATACCGCGGTGGTGCTGGGGGAGGATCTTTGTCAAGAGGTGGTGCAATACGCGGCCAGTGGTTTTCGGGACTTTACGCGCATTGCGGCTTCGGACCCCACCATGTGGCGGGATATTTTCCTAACCAACAAACAGGCCGTTTTATCCATGTTGGATCGGTTTACTGAGGATTTGGATCTTTTGAAAACCGCCATCCGCGAGGATCAGGGGGAGGTTTTGTTCAAAACCTTCACCAACGCCCGCCGCATCCGTCGGGACATTATTACTGCAGGACAGGCCTAAAAAAAACCATCACAGGGCATGCACATCACACCGTGCTTTTTGCAAAAAGATTGGCGGACTTTGCTGGGCAGGGGGGATCGTATACCCTTGGAGCAAAGTTGGGGGTATGGCGAAGCCGTTGCCCGTCGCTATGGCATGAAAAGAACTCGATTGTTGGTGCGGCTTTCTGAGGGTGGCGAGCCTGTGGCAGGCGTTCAGGTGCTGCAAAAACCCTTCGCAGGCCAGAGTTTGCGGGGGCCGGTTTTCGTGTCCCCCCTGTCATGGGATGAAAAACGGAATGTGATGCGGGCTCTTGGGGGCCAGTATCCTTGGTATCGTCAGGGGATGGTGTTTTGGTTGCCCGATTTGCCAGACACCCCGCAGCATCGCAACCTGTTGTGGCGCAGCGGTTTTTTTCGGGTGCAGGGGGGCTATCAAACCGCCTACATAGATTTGGCCAAGTCCCCAGAGGCCCTGCTGAGGGCGTGTCGCAACACATGGCGTCATGATTTAGAAAAATCTTTGTTAAGGGAGGATGTGGCGTGCCTTCAAATGTCCCAATACAAAGATTTAGAATGGTTTTTGAACGCGCACGAGGGATTTCGACAATCCACAAAAATCAAAATGCCATCCCGTGGTTTTTTGTCCGATTTGTATCAATGCTTTTTGCGCTATCAGGAAAGCCTGATTCTGCTGTCCCATCATCAAGGGGCCTATCATGCGGGGATTATGATTCTCAGCCACGGGAACACGGCGACCTATTTTGCGGGGGTGACAACGCCGCAGGGGCGCCGTCTGTGTGCCCATCATCGATTGTTATGGCACGCCATGGACATCTTGCGGCAAAAGGGCATCCGGTGGCTGGATCTGGGGGGCCTGAACACCAAAACCATGCCTGGCGTGACAATGTTTAAAAGAGGTTTGGGGGGGGAAGAGGTTCATTTGTGCGGAACGTATCTTCGTACACCCTTTTAACCCATAGTCTGTTTCTTTGTTGTATACTGGGCAAAATCAAACAAACGTTCACGAAAAAGGGTCTTTGTGCGCTGGGTCATCCTGTTATTGATGTGTCTTCTTTTTGCGGGCCCCCACGTGTTTTCGGTGCCCGCGCCCCCTGTGCCAGAGCCGGAGGTGGCCTCTGTTGCCGGCACCGGTCCCACCTTTTGGGATCGGTCCGAAGAAACCATCAATGGCTGGATGAAGCGCAATTTGCCTGATTTTGTCTATGCTTGGGCCCCAAGATTGTTGTCGCCGACGTTTGAAACCTTGGCCAGCCTCTATCGCTGGGGCCGCATAACCACGCAGGACCCCCAGGCAGGATGGATAGCCCATCAGGCCGCCCGCGCCACCCTGTGGATGTTTTATCATCCATGGATCACGGGTTTGGTGGGATTGGTTTTGATGCTTCGGGGACGACGCTGGATTTTTTGGCCCCTTCGCCGCATTCTGTTTCGTCGGCGTTGATGTTTCATTAACCTTTTGTTAACCAGAAGGTGATTGTTTGGAAAGGTTTGGCTGCTATAGTGGTTGTTTAAGGCAGCCCTTTTTGTGCCCCTTTGGATGTGTTGTTGACGTTAGGATTGTTATGATGATTGATCCCCAAGATGCGTTTAGCCAAAAAATGGCCGAGCTGCTGATTTCCAAAATGACCCATGATTTGGCGGGTCCCATTGGGGCCACCGAAAATGGGCTGGAGCTTTTGGAAGAAGACGGATCGTTTGCCTCTGATGCCTTGGCCATTGCTCGGCAAAGTGCGCGGAATGTATCCTCGCGTCTTCGGTATTATCGCTTGGCCTATGGGTCCAGCACGGCGTGCCAGACCATGGATCCCAACAGCATCAAAAAAACGGTTGAGGCCTTTTTTGGGTCCGATCGGAAAGTGGATATTACCTTTAGCGAAATCAACGAAATGCTGCCCAAGGAGCTGATCAAGTGTCTGTTGAATATGATTTTATGTGCCAAAGATGCCCTGATGTACGGGGGAAAGATGCACATTGATTGGACAACGCAGCATATCCGGATTGCCTTAACCAGTGTTGATCCCGTAAAGCCGTTGAAAACAGGAACATTGGCCCTCGTGAACAAAACAACACGATTGCCAGAGGATTTGAGTGCCTATACGGTGCAGGCGTGGTATACCGGATACTATGCCTTTTCCCAAGGTATGCAAATGCAGTGTGATGTCGCCGCACCCGATCAGATGATCTTTGAGGTGCGGGCGCCTCAAGGATAGGAGCCATCGCTATGGATGACGGATTGTTGCAGGATTTTTTGGTGGAAACCACCGAAAGCATCGAAAAAATTGACCAAGATCTGTTGTCGTTGGAAAAAGATCCCAACAACCCCCCTCTGATTGACAGCATCTTTCGCCTGATGCACACCATCAAGGGCACGTGTGGATTTTTGGAACTCAAGCGCCTTGCCAGTTTGGCCCATGCCGCGGAAACCCTGCTTGGCAAAATGCGTGACGGCGAAAAGCCCATCACGCAAGAGCCTATTTCTCTGATCCTAGAGGCCATGGATCAAGTCAAATTTATCATCGCCGTTTTGGAAGACGATAAAACAGAGCCAGAGGGGGATGACAACCCCCTGATTGCCAGTTTGGACGCCATGAGCAACGGGGACATCGGCCCCTTGGATCTGGAAGCGCAGACCCTGGACCCAGAGCCCGAAGCCCCTTTGCCCCCAGAAAAGGCAGAGCCTATATCCGAAACACCAATGCCCGCCCCCGCTAAGGCCGCTGCCAAAGTCCCCGTGCCTGAAAAAGCAAAGCCCGAGAGCAAACCTGAACCCAAAAAGCCCGCCGCTGAGGAATCCACAGACGATAAGGGCGCTTCTGCTGTGGATCAAACCATCCGGATTCGTGTGGATTTGGTGGAATCCCTGATGAATCTGGTGGGGGAATTGGTGTTGACCCGCAATCAGTTGTTGCAGTTGATGCGTCAGGAACAGGACAATTTGTCGGTTTTTGCCACCCCCTTGCAGCATCTTTCCCATGTCACATCCGAATTGCAGGATGGGATTGTTCAGGCACGTATGCAGCCAGTGGGCAATGCATGGAAAAAGTTACCCCGTATTGTGCGGGATCTCAGCGTTGAGTTGGGCAAAAAAATGGATTTGGTTCTGGTGGGGGAGGAAACCGAATTGGACCGCCAAGTCATTGAAATGATCCGCGACCCCCTGATTCATATGGTCCGTAATGCTGCCGATCATGGTATTGAAACGCCGGAAGAGCGCCTGGCCGCTGGCAAGCTAGACACAGGACAAATCCATCTGCAAGCCTGTCACGAAGGCGGATACATTGTTATGACCCTAAAAGACGATGGTCGCGGATTGAACATCGAGGCGATTAAGAAAAAAGTCCTAGAAAAAGGCCTATGTTCCCCAGAAAAACTGGCGGATATGGAGGATGAAAAAATCCAACAGTTTATTTTTGCCCCAGGATTTTCCACAGCCGCCACCCTTACCTCTGTGTCTGGTCGGGGGGTGGGTATGGATGTGGTGTGCACCAACATTGAACGCATCGGGGGCGTGATCCAAATGGCATCCCAGCAGGGGCATGGATCGACGTTTACCATTAAAATCCCTCTGACGCTGGCCATTATCTCTGCCATGATTGTGGGCATAGGGGGCCAAAGGATGGCCATTCCGCAGCTGGGGGTCAGCGAGCTGGTACGCATCACCCCTCAATCCGAGCAGAAAATCGAGTTTATCAAAGGTGCCCCCGTTCTGCGTTTACGCAACAAACTGTTGCCCCTTGTGGATTTGCGGTCCCTTTTAAAACTGGAATCAGATACGTCTGAGGGCAGCCGCACAACCACCTTTATTGTCGTGGCCCGTGTTGGGGCCAGCCATTTTGGTATGATTGTGGATCGTGTCTTTGATACAGAGGACATTGTGGTTAAACCCTTGGCCCCCATTTTGCAAAATTTGGGTGTTTTTTCTGGCAATACCATCCTGGGGGATGGTCAGGTGATTATGATTTTGGATACCAATGGCATCGCCCAAACGCTGGGGGATACATTAACCGGTCAGGATACAGGCCCTGCAACCCCTGCAGCAAAAAAAACCGTTGCCGCCAACCTAGAGGAACAGGTGTCCCTGCTGGTGTTCCGTGCAGGCACAAAAACCCTGAAAGCTATACCGCTGGCCATGATCGCCCGTTTGGAGGAAATCGATTTAAAAACACTGGAATACACCACCGATAAGCCCGTGTTGCAGTATCGGGGCAGCTTGATTCCCATTGTGACCATTTCCGGCGATTATCATTTACCCGAAGAGGGCATTGCCCCTATGTTGGTTTTTAATGCAAAAAAACAAAGCGTGGGTATGATTGTGGATGAAATCATTGATATTGTTCAGGCCCCCATGCATTTAACCCTGCCCAGTGAGGGCACGGGCATCCTAGGCACCCTGATTATCAATAACCAAGCCACCGACATTGTGGATGCGTATCATCATATGCACAAGGTAGTCAACACGTGGCAGGAT
>JBJTVN010000228.1:0-15000 GCA_046081225.1 Alphaproteobacteria bacterium | reverse complement strand
TTGCGCATAATGCTTTACGTCACGAAACGACCCCAGATAACTTAAGGTCACGTGACGATCCCATCATGTCGCCAACAAATTTCTTTTTTGGGCGCGATTTCATAATTATAAAACTATGAATCGCGTATGTGTGTTTCTGATATTTACAATCTCACAGAGCGACCTTTTTCAAAAAACACTCTGGTTTTATGCCGAAGGGAGGATTGTCTTACCCCCTTTTGTACCCCTTGGCAAGCGGTTTTTTCGTTTTTTTTATTTTTGGCAAAAAATACTGTGATAACAATGGGCTGGGTTGTCTTGGTCATATCCTGAACCATGGGCAACAAAGAGCGTACACATAAAATTCACACGCGCTTTGCACACTCTTGCTTGCCCCCAAGGCAAAAATCCGTTAGGAACGGGGAATGTTTTTTGATTTTTGGGAAGATCGTCGATGACACAGTGGGTTTATGCATTTTCTGAAGGTAAAGCCGATGGCCGCGCCCATATGGCCAATTTGTTGGGCGGTAAGGGGGCCAATCTGGCGGAAATGTGCGCTCTGAACCTGCCCGTTCCCCCGGGCTTTACCATCACAACAGATGTTTGCCGTCATTATTATGCGCACGAGAAAACCTTTCCCACCGACCTGACCGAACAGGTGGACCGCAACATCAAGGCCCTGGAGGCCCTGATGGGTTGCCGTTTTGGGGATGCCTATAATCCGTTGCTGGTGTCGGTGCGATCGGGCGCGGCGTCTTCCATGCCGGGGATGCTGGATACGGTTTTGAATCTGGGTCTGAACGATCAAACAGTGCAGGGGTTGGCGCGGGTCAGCCAAAACCGGGTGTTTGCGCTGGATAGCTATCGCCGCTTTATTCAAATGTTCGGCAACGTGGTTTTGGATATGGGCCACGATGATTTCGAGGACATTTTGCAATGGCACAAGGACAACAAAGGCGCCACCTACGACACCGAGCTGGATGAAAACGACTGGCAGGGTGTCATCCGCGATTACAAAGCCAAAGTTCACGAAATCACCAAAGAGCCCTTCCCCCAAGACAGCCAAGATCAGCTGTGGCGGGCCATTCGGGCCGTGTTCAACAGTTGGGAAAATCAGCGGGCCCGCGTGTACCGTCAGATTCACAGCATTTCCCCCCATCTGGGAACAGCGGTGAACATTCAGGTCATGGTGTTTGGGAACCGTGGTCAGGATTGCGCCACGGGCGTGGCCTTTACCCGCAACCCCTCCACCGGCACCAAGGCCATTTTTGGGGAATACCTGATCAACGCGCAGGGCGAAGATGTGGTGGCGGGTATCCGCACGCCTTTATCGTTGTCCGTGGCCACATCCGAGGAACCCGAAACCAGCATGGAAATGACCATGCCCGCCGTGTACAATCAATTGCTGTCCGTCAGCCACACGCTGGAGCAGCACTTTAAAGACATGCAGGACATTGAATTCACCGTTCAAAACCAAAAGCTCTGGATGCTGCAAACCCGAAACGGTAAACGCACAGCGGCGGCCAGTTTAAAAATTGCTGTGGACATGGTGGCAGAGGGCTTGATCACCAAAGAGGAGGCCGTCCTGCGCGTAACCCCCGAATCTCTGGATCAGCTTCTGCACCCCACGTTGGACCCCAAGGCCAAGAAAACGTTTTTGGCCAAGGGCTTACCCGCGTCCCCAGGGGCCGCTTGCGGCAGTATTGTTTTTACGGCGGACGAGGCCGAGGCCCGCACCCGCAAGGGCGACGCCGTGATTTTGGTTCGCGCCGAAACCAGCCCCGAAGACATTCACGGCATGCACGCCGCGCGGGGCATTTTGACATCCAAGGGCGGCATGACCTCTCATGCGGCGGTGGTCGCGCGGGGGATGGGCAAGCCTTGTGTGTCTGGCGCTTCTTCTGTGCGTATTGATGCCAAAAAGAAAGTCATGACCGTGGCTGGCCAGACCTTTGGCGAGGGGGATTTTATTACGCTGGATGGGGCCACAGGTGAAGTGTTTGCCGGCAAAGTGCCCACCGTGGATCCCAACATTTCTGGGGATTTCCAGACCTTTATGACGTGGGCCGATGGGTTTCGCACGCTGCGGGTGCTCACCAATGCCGAAACCCCCGTGGATGCCCAGACGGCGCGGGATTTTGGGGCCGAGGGTATCGGGCTGTGCCGCACAGAACATATGTTCTTTGCGGAAGATCGGCTGCGTCTGGTCCGCGAAATGATTCTGGCCGACAATGCCCAGGAACGGGTTCGTCCGCTTCAGGCCCTGCAAGCCATGCAGCGGGATGATTTTGTCACCATCTTAAAAACCATGGAGGGCTATCCTGTGATGATCCGTTTGCTGGATCCCCCCTTGCACGAGTTTATGCACCTGCACGATCATGAACTGGCGGATTTGGCCCAACACGTCGGCAAAAGTGTGGATGCCGTGCGCAGCCGTTTGGATAAACTCAAGGAATCCAACCCCATGCTGGGGCATCGGGGCTGTCGTTTGGGGATCAGCTATCCCGATATTTATGAAATGCAGGTGCGGGCGGTTTTTCAGGCCCAGCACATCGCCACCCAAGCCATCGGCACCGCAGCCCAGCCCCAGATTATGCTGCCCCTGATTGCCAATCGGGCGGAAATGACGCTGCTAACCACCATGATTCATGGTGTGGCGGGGGAATGTTTTCAGGCGTTGGGCCAAGACCTCCCCTATGTCGTGGGCACCATGATCGAGCTGCCCCGTGCCTGCCTCGTGGCCGATGAACTGGCGGAGTCGGCGGACTTTTTCAGCTTTGGAAGCAATGATTTAACCCAAACCACCTACGGCCTGTCCCGTGATGATGCGGGATCGTTTCTAGATGCCTATTACAGTCAGGGGCTGTTGTCCCATGATCCCTTTGTAACGCTGGACCAGCAAGGGGTTGGGGCCCTGATTACCATGGCCATCGAGCGGGGTCGGGCCACAAAACCCACCCTGAAAGTGGGCATTTGCGGGGAACACGGGGGCGATCCGGCCTCCATCCATTTCTGTCACCAGCAGGGGATGGATTATGTGTCCTGCTCCCCCTATCGCGTGCCCATCGCCCGCTTGGCGGCAGCCCAAGCGGCCCTGAAAACCCCCAAAGGGCAAACGCAAAAACGACAGGTGGGCTAATCAGGACCTTTTAGGTCTTTGTTGCGATCCCGTTGTCATGCCCTCCTCCATAAGGGCGGAGCATGTTTTTGGCTTTTGATTTTTATATTGCGAATGATTCTCAATTCGCGTAAGGTGGGGTATTGTTATTATCATGGAGAGCCCCCGATGCGTTTTTCTTCCCGAATGTTGTCTTTCTGCCTGCTGTTGGGGGTAATGACACTTGCACCGCTGGCGCAGGCTGAGGCCCCCACCTATACCCTAGAGATCAAAGATCACACCTTTTCCCCCGCGACACTCACAGTGCCTGCCGATACTCCGTGGACCTTGATCATCAAAAACCACGACAAAACCCCTGAGGAATTTGAAAGTGAAACACTCAGCCGCGAAAAAATCATCCCTGGCGGCGGTCAGGTGCGTGTGAAGATGGGCGCTCTGAAACCAGGGACCTATCCTTTTATGGGGGAATTTAACCCTGACAAAGCCAAAGGTCAGGTTGTTGTGAAATAACTTTTGTTTCGGGAAATCATCGTTATGCTGTCCATCGCCACCATTGTTTTTCGTGAATTTTTGGAAATTGCCCTGATCATCAGTCTGGTGATGGCGGCCACGCAGGGTCTGCAGGGGCGGATAAACATTATCCTTTTGGGTTTGGGCATAGGGTTTTTGGGGGCGGGCATCATTGCCTTTTTCACGGACACCTTGGCCGCCTCGGTGGAGGGGACGGGTCAGGATATCTTTAACGCGGGTGTGTTGTTCGTGGCTGTGGGTTTCCTCAGCTGGACCGTGATTTGGATGAAACACCATGCCAAACATCTCTCCCAGCGCATTCACAAAGTGGGCTCGGACATTGTGGCCGGTGAAACATCTGTTTGGGTTTTGATCACCATTGTGGCGCTGGCCTCGTTACGGGAGGGGGCGGAGATTGTTCTATTCACCTACGGCATGATGGCCTCGGGCCAAGTGACATGGCCTGCTGTCTTTACGGGGGCCTCTTTGGGGGCTTTGGGTGGAACTGTGGTGGGCGTCATGCTGTATTTGGGATTGTTGCGGGCGGCTCGCAAACATCTTTTTGCCATCACCAGCTGGCTTTTGGTGTTTTTAACGGCTGGGATGGCGGCCCATGGGGCGTCGTATCTGATTGCCGCCGATGTGCTGCCTGATTTGGTGCCCCAAATGTGGAACACATCCCATCTGATTTCTGGTGACAGTCTGGCGGGAGAGATTTTGGGCGTTCTGATCGGTTACACCCCCCATCCTTCGGGGATGGAGGTTCTGTTTTACATGGCTGTGGTGGGGGTCATTCCCCTGCTCATGTACCGCCCATGGGAAGGGAAAGGGGGACTGTCAAAAGCCAGCCCATCTTGATCGATTGTTTAGTCCGCAAAAAATGTCTGGCCAATCTCCCGATCCAGCGCATTGCTATGGGTTTGAAAGGTATCAATAAATTCATGCATGCCGTGATTTAAAACGCTGTCGATGGTGGCATCGGCCAGAAAGGCGCGTAGCGTGGCCATAGATTGTTCAATATCAGTGTTTCTGCCGGTGGCGGCCACGATGCTGTGCAAAGAGCGCGCAGCCTGATGGGTGCAGCGCAGGATGGATCGGGGAAAAGACGGATGAAAAATCAAAAAATCCGCCACATTTTTATAATTGATGGTGTGGTGTTGCTTGAGGTACATTTCAAAGGCACTGACGGATTTTAAAACCGCGCTCCATTCCACCGCATCATAGGGGGAATCAAAATACTCCAAACTGGGCAACAGCAAAAAGTATTTCACATCCAAAATACGCGCCGTTTTATCCGCACGCTCTAACATGCGGCCTAAATCTGCAAAATGCCAAGCCTCACCGTGGGTCATGGTGTCTTCCAAAAGGCCGGTAAAGACATAGCCCGCACGGCGAATGGACAGGTAAAAATCCTGCAAATCCCCAATTTTTCGGCGTCTGGACTGTTTTTGGGTTAGGTGATGCACATCATTGATGGCCATCCATAGATCTGAAGACAGGATTTCCCGCACCGTTCGGGCGTTTTCCCGAGCGCGGTGAATGCAGGAGAGGATAGAGTTTGGGTTTTCCTCGTCAAACGTCAAAAAATGCAGGACGTTTTTTTCATTATGATCATCATAGCGACGGCGAAAATCATCATCATCGCCTGAGGCCGCCACCAAAGGGGCCCAGCGTCCATTGTCATGCTCTAATCCCAAATCCAGCATCAGGTGGATGTTGACGTGAACAAAACGGGCCACGTTATCGGCGCGTTCCAGATAACGGCTCATCCAATAAACAGCGTTGGCCACACGGCTGAGCATCGTTTTAGTCCTCCAAAATCCATGTATCTTTGCTGCCGCCCCCTTGGGAGGAATTGACCACCAGCGACCCCTTCACCAGTGCTACGCGGGTTAATCCCCCAGGCAGAACAAAAATATCATCGCTGGATAACACGTAGGGCCGAAAATCTACGTGGCGTCCCTCAATTCCCTCAGGCGTCAGGGTGGGGGCGCGGGATAATGACAGGGTGGGCTGGGCAATGTAATCCCGTGGGTTGGCACGAATGGCTTTGGCAAAGGCTTCGCGCTCTTCTGATGTGGATTTGGGGCCAATCAACATGCCGTACCCTCCAGAAAGATTCACGGCCTTCACCACCAGCATTTCCAGATTGTCCAAAACATACTGCCGCTGGGTATCCTCCGAACACAGATAGGTGGGAACGTTGGGAATGATGGCCTCTTCCCCCAAATAATAGCGGATCATGGCGGGTACGTAGGCATAAATGGCCTTATCATCCGCAACCCCCGTCCCAGGGGCGTTGGCAAGGGCCACCGTGCCCCGCCGATAACAGTCCATCAGCCCCGCCACCCCCAGCAAAGAATCCGGACGAAACGCCAAAGGATCCAGAAAAATATCATCAATGCGGCGGTAAATCACATCCACCTTTTTCAGGCCCCGTGTGGTTTTCAGCCAGACATAGCCCCCTGATACCGTTAAATCCGCCCCTTCGGCCAAAAAGACCCCCATTTGCTGGGCCAAAAAGGCATGTTCAAAATAGGCAGAATTGTACATACCCGGGGTTAGCACCACCACGGTGGGATCGGCTTCCCCCGAAAGTCCGCGCAGCATCTGGTAAAGCTGGTTGGGATAGTTGGACACGGGGCGCACGCGCATGGCCTCGAACGCCCTTGGAAAGGTACGTTTTTGCATGGTGCGATTTTCCAGAACATAGGAAATGCCCGATGGGCAGCGCACATTATCCTCCAGAACAAAAAACGTTCCCTGTTCATCCCGCACCAAATCAATGCCCGCAATATGGGCCCATGTGTTTTTGGGTGGGGTGAGGCTCTGACACGCAGGCAGGTAACAGGCACTGGAGAGAACCAACTCACGGGGAATCACCCCATCACGCAAGATTTTCTGGTCATGATAAATGTCGTGAATAAAGGTGTTCAGGGCCAAGATGCGCTGTTTTAATCCCCGCTCTAAAACCGTCCACGTTTGCCCCGTGATGATGCGGGGTAGAATATCAAAGGGGATGATTTTTTCATGCCCCTGACGATCCCCATAAACACTAAAGGTAATCCCCTGCTGGAACATGGCCAGCTCGGCGGCCCGTTGACGACGGCGCAAATCCTTGTTGGAGAGGGCGTTGATCTGGGCAATCAGGGGGGCGGCCTCGGGGCTGGGCTGCCCATCGCTCAGGAACAGCTCATCATAAAACCCATCAGTCTGGTAATGTGAAAAATGCATGCGTCATTTTAGCCCCTTTTCACAGCAAAAGGAAGGGTGGACTTATACAACAACAGCACAACGATACCACAACAGGCCCGTGCCGTCCGTCATCAAAACAATCCCTGAAGATAACCCCACACGGGTCCTTTATGAATCGACACATCGACATGGGTGCCGGGTTTGAAGGGATTTAGGTTTCCCTGAATGGGCTTGAGGTACACCGACGTCAAGGCGGGGTCCTGCATAATGGTGGGGGAGAGGCCATAACGCTCTGTTTGCGCCATGGGGCGGATATCCACCACACGGGCGGCCACACGCCCCCCATGATCCCCCAAAGCCATTTGGGCGGCATCCCCCACCTGAATACGCTCTGCAACCGAGGCAGGCAGGCGGGCCTCTACCACTAGGGCCTCTGGATTGTCTTCTTGTAGACGGATCAAAATGGCGCCTGCATTCACCCAGGCTTTATTACTTTGCACCAAAACAATCTGGCAATCACATGGGCTGGTTATGGTTAGGCCTGCAAAACGGTCTTTCAAGAAAGCCCGCTGGCGTATCAGATTGTCATGCTGGGCCAGTTTTTCCGCGATCTCTTGATCCAATCCCTTGGGCGTTTCCCCTGTGGGCGCATCCAGAGAGGCCGTCACCATCTGATGTTCTGTTGTGGCCTGATCCAAGGCGGCCTGCGCCTCATCCACGATGGTTTTTGTTTTGGTCACCTCGGCCTGCAGCGTGTCCCATTTGATGGAACTCAGATATCCCTTTTTATGCAGGGGGGCGAGGCGCTGCCGCTGGCTTTGGGCCTGCGCGTAATCTGCCTGTGCCAACCGCAGTCGTTCCTCTTTTTGGCGAAGGCGATTTTGCGCTGATTGTTGGCGGTAAGAAAGCCTGAGGACTGCGTCGCGTTTTTTTTCTCTCAGGCCCTCAATCTGGGTTTTTAGAAACGACAGATCATTGTCCAAAGTTGTTTTGGCGTCTTGTAGCT
The DNA here is from genome assembly GCA_046081225.1 of Alphaproteobacteria bacterium. Classification (GTDB taxonomy): domain Bacteria; phylum Pseudomonadota; class Alphaproteobacteria; order JAJTHO01; family CANGYM01; genus CANGYM01. Next base: position 7,192 of record JBJTVN010000228.1, on the reverse strand, counting down.
TTGGGGAGACAATGGTTCCTAAAACCTGACCCTGACGCAGGTGGTCTGCCGACGTTATCTGGGTTGTCCAGATGACTTGACCCGATTCTGGGGCCGTTAACATGCGCAAAGGTACCGTGACAGCGGCAAAAGGGGCATCCGCATAAATTCGAAAAAAGGTTTGCCACAGACCCCAAATCATCCCCACCAGCAACACCGTCATCAAACAGGCCAAAACGGCATAGCCCCGATATTTGCGGTGCAAAAAATGCTCTGACAGGGTTTCTGTTTCTAAAAAGCCTGTTTTTTCAAACGTATTGGCGGCAACAACGGGCCATTTGCGGAATGTAAGGGGGCTGCGCAAAAGGGCATCCAAAGCCTCTTGCTGGGCAGCATCCTGCCAGAGGATGGTGCCCACATATTTTTGCTGGCGGCGGGTGACAACTTGAACAATGCCTTGAAGGGTAACCTGTTGCCCCCCACAAACAACGACCACGACAACGGGGGCCTCCATGGATAAAGGGTGATCAAAGCCCCCCACCAGACGATCCTTGGAAAGATGATACACCTCTCCAGCGCGTTGATCCAAAAAAACCTGAGGTTTTGGCATGGCCATAAAGACACCTGATTCCATCAGAACACGAATCCAACCCCTAAAGAATACAATCGCAGGTTAACTGTCAAGAAAAAAAGCGAAGCCTGTAAATTTCTTTTGATTTTAGGGCACATCTATTAACCCCTCGTGTGTCATTCCCCTGCAAGGGGGAATACATGAAAATCAATACCATAGATCCTGGCTTTCACAGGGATGACGCGGTTAATAGAGTTGCCCTTTACATTATGGTTTTTGCCTCCTTTTCCCCAAGAGAGCCAGCCTTTTGCGATGGTGCAACCATAACCCAATCCCGCTCATCAGAATCATCAGGATGGCCACCCCTGCCAGCAGGGCGTCCCTTTGGGTGTGTGTGATGCCAAGCCATGCATCCAGAAATTGCCCCTTGTGCAGGTTGCGAAAACTCCACAATTCGGTTTTATCGAGGGCAGACACCCGCGCCGCCACCACGCCAGCCTTGACATCCACAAACACCAACCCGTTGCCAGTGTCCACACGCCATACAGGCAGACGTTTGTTGGCAAAGCCATACTCAGGGTTGAACATAGGCACCAAAGTCGGTACAGGCCCCGTGGGGTGCCCCGCGATGGTCAGAGCCATGTCTGCATCATGGACAGGAACCGGCATCCCATCGTCAACCCTGAAATAGGTTATGATTGTTTTGGGTGCGCGTGCGGCATGGTGGATATGTTCTCTATGGGGGGGCTTAGGTGTTTCGGACATGGCCATTTGGGCCCGCCACAGAATCCCCCGTGATGTGATGCTTAAACGCACATCACGGGCCTGAGAAAGACCCAAGGGCAAGGTGGTGATATGGGTTAGCGTGATGGGGGTTACGGGTGGCGCTTGGGATATAGCGTTTGTTGTTTGAACCCACAGATGAAACGCACCGCTGCCCGAAAATGCAATCACAGGCAACCAGATCACCCATGCCAAACGACGATGCAGCCCACGTCCCCCTTTTGGGCTTTTGGGACGTCTGATCTTTAATAACAAAGCCATGCCCAAACCGGCCATGGCCACAATCCCCAACATGGCGGATGTGATGATCCCCAGACGCAGGCCTTCAAATCGCCCTTCCAGAAACTTCAGGGTGTGGACCTGTTGAAAGAGCCAAAGCAGAGTGTCCTTATAGGGGGTGTTCACGCTGCCCAGGGTATCCTCGCCCGTATCCACATACACCACCAAACCATCGGAACGATCAAACGCCACCCGCCATACCGGTAGATATTTGTTGATGGACGGATAATTCTGATCATACGTGGTTTGCAGGGTTGCGGAAAGAATACCAGCCTTTTTCTCACCGCTGTAATGACGCGCCAGCCACGTGGCGCGGGCGGCATCAGCCTTTGGTAAAAGGGTGCCTGTGATGGCGTTATAATAAACGCGCTCGGCCTGCTGGGGCAGGGTGATCTGATAATGGGGTTGCCCCTCGGCCATCACCAACCGAAGACCTGAGAGGGTTTGCACAAGCAGGAAGGCGGGGGCTTTCACCCCCTCCATCCTCACCGATTCCGCCGGTGGTGCAAAGGCCACCGGTTGAATCCCTGTGAAGGACAACAAGGGGTGAATCAACCCCGATGCGGCCCACACCATCAAAGCCACGCCCATGATAACCCCCAGACGCAGGTGCCATTGATAGAGTTTCGCTGTCATCAGAACCTCACCACGATGCCTGCATAAACACTTCGGCCTTCGCCTGGATAAAACACTTGGCTGTTGCTGGGCGTGGCTTTGCTGATGGTGCTGAAATTGCTGATATAGGCTTCATCCGTCAGGTTGCGGACATCCACAAAAACATTGACGTTTTCACTGATTTTATACCCCGCCTCTGCCCCCAGAACGGTATAGCCAGGGGCATCCAGCGTATTGGCAAAGTCCACATCCGCCCCCACGGGCACCCATTCCATGTTGGGGGCCACATACCAACCCTCGGGGGCCGTATAGCGCAGAGCTGTTTTATAAACATGCGGCGGCACACCGGCCAAACGATTGTCCCCATATTGACGATCCCCCCGAAAGGTAAAATCGCTGAGGGTATAGGCATTTTGCCATGTCAGGGTGTCTGTGATCTGCACATCCAGCCCCAGTTCCAGCCCCTGATGCAGGGTCTTGTCCGCATTAAAGGTGCTGGCGGGAATGCCCGCGCTGGGGTTGATGGTGTATTGCAGCATTTCGTCTTTCACCCAAGATCGATACACGCTGACATCCCAATCGTATCGGTCATGATGGCCACGGGTGCCAACTTCCGCCGTCCAAGCCCGCTGGGCGTTGACGGGGGTGAAGGTTGCCGCGCCCCCTTGGGTTAATTCGATGAAGGTAGGGGCTTCGTTGCTTTTGCTGATGTTGGCAAAAAATTGGTTGCCTGCCACCGGTTCATACAGAACGCCCACCTTAGGATTAAAGGATCGATAAATCTCTTGATCCGTGTTGCTGGCATTCAGATTATTGACGCTTTCCCGCTGGGCCCATGTCAACTGGCTGCCGGTGACCAAGGCCACCGTGGGGATGACGTAAAAATGATTTTCTGCAAAGACATTATGGGTTTGGGCCTGTTGATCGGCATCCCCAATCAGGGTTCCCCGATTACCCTTAACGTTGGTGTAAAGCCGCGCATCCACCGTGCCCGCCTGGGCCGTAAATCCTGCCCGATACCGGTTGGCATGTCCCGCCAGATCATAGGATCCCTTCAGCGTCCCAAAGCCCCCATAATCCGCGCTTTCCTGATCCACCACGGCAAAAATGGGGTGAAACAGGTCTTTGCGGTTTAAAAACACACCGCCCTCCACCGTTTGTGTGTTGGAAAGGGTGTAGGTGGTTTTGTTGGACAGTCGCAGCGAACGGATATCCCGCTTCTGATCCCCCTTAACCTGCGCAGGGTTGGCTTTATCGGGATTGTTGAGGGCATCGTCACGGCTGAGGGTGCCAGGCAGGTCTTGCTCGATGATGTTTCCGCTCAGGTAAAACCGTGTTTCCAGATCATCGCGGGCCTTGATGCCGTAATTGCTGTTCAGTTTGACGCTGCTCTGATCACTGTGCTGGCGAAAGCCGTTGCTGGTGGTGGTGGTGAGGCTCAAAAACATATCTTGATCATCAAACACCGCGCCACTGCGGATGTTGGCGCGATAGGTGTTATCTGATCCGATCTCCACACGCCCTTGGTTGCCGCTGGCGGTGTAGCCCGTGGGGGAAACCATATTGATGGCCCCGCCCAAGCTGTTGCCGCCGTAGGCCAGGGCGTTCCCGCCCTTATACACCTCGATGTGTTGCAGGGCCAGAGGGTCAGCCTCTTGAAAATCCCCCCCGCCATCGGCCAGATTAAAAGGAATCCCATCCTGCAGCAGGGTGATGCCCCGCATATGAAACCCGCGGGAGAGGCCCGATCCCCGAATGGACAGGCGCACTTCCTCCCCAAAGCGTTTTTGGGCATACACCCCAGGGACATAGGACAAGGTATCCTGAAAGTTTTGGATGTACCGATTGTCAACAGCCTTAAGCGGCACAACCTTAACACCCCCAGGGGTTTGGTTGAGGATGCGGGTGGCTTCCTCTGGTGTGGGAACGGTATCACTTTTGATCAGGGTGCCCTTGGTGATGTTGACAGAAAGGGGTTTGTGTTTGGGGGTTTTGTTGTTGGTTGCCGGGGTATTTGTCTCTCGGGCGTTTGTCTCGTGGGCTAATGCCGACAGGGACAGGGTGAGGGAACACAGGGTCAACAGCAAAAGGCTGCCCCTGCAGCGGGACGATAGGGATCGTGTCATGGAAAGTCTCCTGAAATGGTAAAAAACGCACAGGGGCACCCCAAGGGCGCGGCCAGTGCAGACAAAACAACGAACAATCAGGAGAACAAGGGGGGAGCCCGAGGCGGTGCCGTCTTACGCAGAACGGCCATGGCGGGATGGGACGCGGGGGCAGAAAAGACAGGGGCCGCGTACCCCTGTAGCTGGATCAACGGGGCCGTGGCATGGGAAGATATAATGACCGATGTGCCCACACCAAAGAAACACGGGGCTTTGTGGCCCGTTTGTTTTTGGGGATCGGGGTTTTCGGGCGTGTTGTGGTTAGATGCCATGGGTTGACCATGGGCATTCACCGCAATGGTTTCCGATCCCGTGGCGGTACAAATAACCATGGTGAACAGCCGCCCATCACGGGCAGCCTGCGGCATATAGCCCGCAGGAATCATCCCGCGAAACACAACAGCCCCAATCAACAGCCACGTGAACAAGCGCATCATGGCAGGGATCATAGCCCCATGGGGAATAAGAATGCAATCCTTTTTCCCGATCCTATCCTGTGGTCAGGCCCCTGTTTCCTATTGCCCCCACTGCCCCAATAGAGTAGCAAAGAAAGCATGGATACGGCACGCAGAACCCTTTTTCCCACCCCCCACAGTCCCATGGAATCCAGCCAAGGGCCTCTATATCAGGATATGGAGGTCCTGCAGGGCTATGTGCCCCGTTTGCGTCCGCTATTGCAACGGTTGCTGGGGGGGCATCGGGTTTTGGATGTGCTGTGGCATTTGCCAACGGGGATAGAGACGCTGTTGGCTGCCCCTGCAGCGGTGCCCTCTCTGGTGGGACAAACGGTGCAAATGCCCCTCGTGCTCTTTGATCAGAAACAGCCCCGCACACGCACGCAGCCCACCCTGATTTATGGTAAAGATGCCCATGATACCGTGGTGGAATTGGTTTTTTTTAAAGGCAATCCCGCCTATCTGCACCGTGCCTTTCCCATGGGGCAAACCCGCTTTGTGCGGGGGAAGTTGGAATGTTTGGGGGGGCTTTACCGGATGGTCCACCCCCTTAGCGAGGGCAAACCCCTGATGTCCTCCCCATGGCATAGGCCAACGTATCCTTTGTGCACGGGCATCACACCGGCTGTTTTGGCCCCCATGATCCGCAGTGCCCTAAAAAGCCTGCCCCCTGCGCCCGAATGGCTGCCTGATGCTCTGCTGCGGTCCTTGGGGTGGCCTGCGTTTCACGAGGCTTTGCGGGCCTATCATCATCCACGCCACGCAGGGGATCTGGATCCCTCCGCCCCCCATCGCATGCGGCTGGCCTTTGATGAATTGTTGGCCCGTTTTCTCAGTTTGAAACTGGCCCGCCAGAGTCAAATGCAATACGAAACGCCCCCCATGATGGGCAAAGGGGATCGGTTTGATCGATCTCTGGCGGCTTTGCCGTTTTCTTTGACGCCGTGTCAACAACGGGCTTTGGGGGATATTGAAACGGATTTATCCTCCCCCCGCCCCATGCGGCGGTTGTTGCAGGGGGATGTGGGCAGCGGCAAAACGGTGGTGGCGTTTTTATCCGCCGTGATGGCCAAAGAAGCGGGATACAGCACGGTGCTGATGGCGCCCACAGAGCTGTTAGCCCTGCAACATGCAGCCACGTTGGCCCCGTGGGCTGAGGCGTGTGGCTTGACCCTGATGACCGTCACGGGCAAGGATCGGGGGCGCGGGCGGGATCAAAAACGCGCCCTGTTGCCCGATGTGGATCTTTTGATTGGCACCCATGCCTTGTTGCATGAGGAAACCCTCATGCCCACCTTAGGCTTGGTGGTGATTGATGAACAACACCGTTTTGGGGTGTATCAACGCTTAAAGCTGGCCCATGATGGGGCTGCCCAGAATCTGTTGGTGATGACGGCCACCCCCATTCCCAGAACGCTGCAGCTGATGAGCTATCATGACATGACATGCTCGGCCTTGCGTACGAAACCGCCCAACCGCCAGCCCATTGAAACGCGGACCTTGCCCATCAAGGAGGCCCCCACGGTGATGGAGCGTCTTTCGGGCTTGGTGGCCCAAAACCAGAAGGTCTATTGGATTTGCCCCTTGATTGATCCCCAAGAAGACAACACCCGTTTTATGGCGGCCACCCAGCGTTTTGAGATTTTAAAGCGTCATTTTGGACCCCGTGTGGGTCTGTTGCACGGTCAAATGAAAAGCGATCAGAAAGAAGCCACGCTGGCGGCCTTTGCGGGGCAGGATTTGGACATTCTGGTGTCCACCACGGTGATTGAGGTGGGGATTCATGTCCCCGAAGCCACCGTGATGATTATTGAAAATGCGGAACATTTTGGTTTGGCCCAGTTGCACCAGCTGCGGGGCCGCATCGGGCGCGGGGCATTAAAAAGCCACTGTTTGCTGTTGTATGGCCCTGCGTTAACCCAGACGGCCAAGCGGCGTTTGGCCATTTTGCGGGAAAGTGAAGATGGTTTTTTTCTGGCCGAAGAGGATTTAAAAATCCGCGGCGGCGGCGATGTGATGGGGGCAGAACAAAGTGGCTGGCCCACCTTTCGCTGCGCTGATATGAACGTGCATCAGGATTTGGTGGAACGCGCCCATGGCATGGCGGTGGCCTTTGTGCGGGATAACCCCGCACTGGTTGGGCAGCAGGGGCATGCTTTGCGTATGTTGCTATCTGTATTTGGGCGACAGGATACGGTGGATTTGTTGCATGCGGGGTAAACGGTTTTTTTCGTCTCAGGAAACGTTGCGGGGTGGGGCGGTTTTCTTTTTGTGTCAAGGGGCGGGGCGGGAAAAATACCGGACTGAAGACCGCGCAGCGGGCTGAGGGAGGATGATTTTTTTCG
>JBJTVN010000227.1:0-2165 GCA_046081225.1 Alphaproteobacteria bacterium | reverse complement strand
TTCTTCGACAAAACCTTCCCCGAAAACGCTAAACACTGGATCGACCGACTCTCGGACAACTTCCGTGTCCTTAACGCCCCCCTTGCCTCAACCTAAAACAGTACTCTTCATTTGCGAGGGGTATATATTAAGGTAAATTTTCCAGCATTGTTCCCCTTTGCGATTTCGGTCGCTTTGTGGAACGCTAGTCCATCACCCTTGGGTGTGTGGACTTGCTGGAATTGCCCTATCACGATGTTCCTTCGGGGGCGGCGTGATTCTACCCCTGACAACCGACCATGTCTGACTCTGAACTACGAATCCCTGATGGATTCGCTTTTTTTGATGAAAACCGAAGGTTCTATACCAACAATGAGGATGGTTCCATCGTTTCGGCCACCATAATGCGGGTTGTCTCTCGTGATGTTCGTGAACTGGTGACCCTAGTAGGGTATCACCGTTCTGGTGACCCCATTGAATCCATCAAATGGGTCACCAGAGAGGCCTTCATCGAGACTCACACCGTTCTAGAGGAGGGCGACTAAACTCATAACCTAACCACACGGTTCCCCCCCTCTCCTTAGAGGCAGGAGGGGGGCTTGGGGTTTATGCCCTGTTACTTGTTACCGCATCCCGCACCATGGTCAGCACGAGGGTATCATAATCCATCCCCTCAAACGCCGCAGCGGCGGGGACCAGTGACAGCGGGGTCATCCCAGGCTGGGTGTTGATTTCCAAAAAGGCCGGTCCGGTTTGCGCCGCGGGATCGTATCGCCAATCCACGCGGGCCACGCCTTGGCAGCCCATGGCATGATACAGGGCTAGCGATTGCGCCTGCAGCGTTTGGGTCAGGGCCGGATCCAGCGGGGCGGGGATCAAGAAATCGGCGTGATGGTTGGGGTCGTATTTGGCTTTGTAATCATAAAACCCCTGACCCGCGTCAATTTCGATGACGGTCTGGGCGCGGTCATTCACAATGCCCACGGTGAATTCCCGCCCGGGGATATAGCCCTCGGCCATAAAACAGGGGGGCAGTTGGGGCAGGCAGGCCTTGGCTTCCTCAGGGGTTTTAACAATGAACACCCCCAAACTGGATCCCTCGTCCAGCGGTTTTAACACCGTGGGATAGGGCAATGTGTCCCAAAAATCCGGCGGGGTCTGGGGCGTGATCCGCCAAAAGGGGGCCGTATACAGGCCAGCATCCGCCGCCACCAGTTTGCTTTGGATTTTATCCATGGCCACGGCAGAGGCCAAACGGCCCGAATGGGTGTAACGGATGCCCAGAATGTCCAAAATCCCCTGAATCGTGCCATCTTCCCCGCCTGGGCCATGCAGGGCGTTAAACACCACGGTATCGGGCCAACGCAGCAATTCTGGAATCCACGCCATAATATCCCGCGTTACATCCAGCAAACGGTGGGTCAGGCCCAGACGGGTCAGGGCCTCCGCCACGCAGGTGCCGCTTTTTTGGGAAATGGGACGCTCGCCAGACCAGCCGCCGTATAAAATGGTGATGGGGGGTAGGGTCATAAAGGATCTCCCAGTCGTTGTATTTCCCAAGACAAATCAACGCCCGTGCGCTGAAACACCGTTTCGCGGGCGTATTCCCCCAGAGCCTCCAGCTGTGACGACGTCGCCCCGCCAAGGTTCACCAAAAAATTGGTGTGCTTTTCAGAAATCTGCGCCGCGCCCATACGATACCCCCGCAACCCTGCCGCGTCAATCAAAGACCATGCGCTGTGCCCCTCTGGATTTTTAAAGGTGCTGCCCCCCGTGCGGGTGTTCACCGGTTGATCCTGTTTGCGTTTGGCCCGTTGGGCGGCCAAGGTGGCCTTGATGGTTTCGGCATCACTGGGGGTGCCCCGCAGGGTCACATCGGTGGCAATCATCCCCGCAGGCAAGCCACTGGTGCGATAGCCAAAGGCAAGATCACGGGCGGTAATAACGTGCTCTTTGCCCGCACGGTCCAGCACCGTGGCCGAAACAAACACATCCGCCAGACACGATCCCGACGCCCCCGCATTCATGGCCACGGCCCCACCCAGCCACCCTGGGATGCCGCAAAGAAACTCAAAACCCGACAAACCCCACAGGGCACTGGCATCGGCGATTTTCATATCGCGGCAGGCGGCCCCCAAACAGACGGTTGTTTCATTCACCCGCTGGGTTGCCGCAAAGCCCGCCCC
>JBJTVN010000226.1:0-5029 GCA_046081225.1 Alphaproteobacteria bacterium | reverse complement strand
CTGCCGTGACAGGGCAGCGCTCTAACCGACTGAGCTACACCCCCACGACAAACACAGGCCCAACCAAAGGACCCTGACCACCAAGGGAGTCTGGTGTCTTTAGCCAACTTTCAGAACGCTGTCAAGGTGATTGCGCAGATTTTCGCACCCCCCCTCCCCTACCGATCCGACCACCCCATCCACTGTCCGGCGATGCGCACGGGGGGCAGAACGGCCAGTGGGGTGGGTTGTTGATAGACATCCAGCATGGTGGCGTAAAGGGCCCCCTCGGCTGGCAGACCCATCAGGGCGGCGTTCATCAGGGAGGTATGGGCCTGTGACGACCCAATCCCGCCCATGACAAAGCGCAGGAATCCCGCCAACATATCCTCAATTTTCGGGTAAACCACCACGGTGACGGCGCGGCGGTCCAGGCGGGCGTGTTTGGCGGCTTCGGTGATGGCGTCCTCCAGCCCCCCGATTTTGTCAATCAGATGCAGGGACAGGGCGTCACGACCCGTGAAAAACTGGCCCCCAATGGCCTTTGTGGCCTGAGCGTCCGTTAGTTTGCGGCCTGCCTTCACCAGACCCCCAAAGGTGTCATAGGCGCCCTTGAGGTTGCCGGAAACGATGGTGCTTTCGGCGGCATCAAAGGGGGTTTGGGAGCTCCACATCAACGCGTGGGGCTGCATCACCACACGGTCCCATTTGACATCCAGCTTTTCCGAAAGGCCCGCCGTGACAAATTTACCCCCAAACACCCCGATGGACCCCACCAAGGACGTTTCCGGCGCCACAATGGCGTTGGCATCCATGGACAGAAAATACCCACCAGAGGCCGCCATATCCTTAATGCTGATAATCACAGGGATGCCCTGCGCCTTTGCGGACAACACCGCATCACGCAACACATGAGAGGCCGTATACGACCCCCCCGGACTGTCCACGCGCAGGACAATGGCTTTGACATCATCATCCACGGCCTCTTGAATCTGCTGGGCCAGCGTCAGGGCATACACGCGATTGCCTGAGGCGCCAAACGGCGAGTCCTCTGGGTCATACCCATCCATAATGGGCCCCTCGGCATAAATCAGGGCGATGGATTCGGGGGCTTTTTTGTCTTTGTTCAGGGGGGCTGATTTCCCTGCCTTAGCATCGGCAGCCATGACGGCATCCGCGGCCTGAGGACGGTCCCCATCATAATCATGCACGTCGATATAGGTGCCGTCCTGGGGGGATTCAGTTTCATGGCCACCGCTGACCACCCATGAACGGGAGGTTTCGAGGAAGGTTTCAAAGGACGAGGTTTCCTCAACCAGCCCCAGCGTTTTGGCTTCGTCGGCGGGAATCAGGGCCCGGCTGAAAAAGCCATCCATGGTGGCTTTGTCCCAGCCCCGCGCCGCCATAATGCGGTCGGTCATGATGCCAGACAAAGAGGCCAAATAGGCCTGCAAGGTTGCGCGGTGCTCGGGGGTATAGGCATCCTCCATCACCGCATTGGCACCGGTTTTGTTTTCGCTGAAGCGGAAAAACTGGGGCTCGACACCCAGATGGGATTTCAGGGCGGTTTTGAAAAAGGGGGCCTCTGCGGCCAAGCCCGTTAAGGACACGGTGCCACTGGCATGCATCACAATCCGATCAAAGGCCGAAGCGGTCATGTATTGCACCAAGCCCCGAGCCCCAAAATCGAAGGTGTCCAAATAGGCCGTTGTTTTTTTGCCCTGATCCCGAAACGCCTTCACCGCGCCCAACAGCGCGTCGCGGTCGGCCAGCGATAAATCATCGCCCCGCAAATCCACAACCAGCCCCCGTATCCGTTTGTCCGTGGCGGCATGGTGAATCCGCATGGCCAACGTGTGGGGGTCCATAAAGGACGGCCCCAGAAAACGGGCCAAACGATCATCCACCTTGCGCTGGGCCAAGGGTTCGGCAAAATCAACGAACAAAATCCCATTATCGGGAATGCTGGACACCTGACGGGCCCCATCGGCATGGATCAGGAATGTGCTGTCCAGGGATCCTTCGGAGAGCTTCCCCACCAAAAGCGCCACCCCCACCACCATCAGCAGGAACACAATCCCAAAGCCCATCAACAGGCCCTTAACAGCGCGTAACATCCATTTGAATACGGTTTTCATGGGGGGTCTCCTTATGTAAAAACAGCCCGATGTTTTAAAACATGATCCAACAGCACACAGGCCACCATGGCCTCGGCCACGGGGACGGCGCGAATGCCGACACAGGGGTCGTGGCGGCCTTTGGTGCGGAGCATGACGCTTTCCCCTGTCTGCGTCAAGCTGCGGCGTTCTGTTAGGATGGAACTGGTGGGTTTAACGGCCATGCGGACGATGATGTCCTGGCCTGTGGAAATGCCGCCCAGAATGCCGCCTGCGTGATTGCTGAGGAAGTGCGCCCTCCCCTCTTGCATCACCATTTCATCCGCCGCCAGCCGGCCATCCATGGCCACACACCCAAAACCATCGCCGATTTCCACGCCTTTGACGGCGTTGATGCTCATCAGGGCCTTGGCCAGATCGGCGTCCAGTTTGTCATACACGGGATCCCCCAGCCCGACGGGCACGCCCGAGGCCCGAACCTCCACCAGTGCCCCCAAAGAGCTGCCGTCGCGGCGGGCCGTGTCCACGGCATCCTGCCACACCGGCACAATGTCTCTGTCTGCGGCAAAAAAGGGATTGCCCTGAATCCACAGGGGGTCCCAGACCTCTTGCGGGGCCGCAGGCAAGGCCCCAATCTGAACCACCGCCCCCTGCACAGACAATCGGTTGGGCAACACGGCCGCCAGCGCCTTTCGCGCCACCGCCCCCGCCGCCACGCGCATGGCCGTTTCCCGCGCCGAAGAACGCCCGCCCCCGCGATAATCGCGGTGCCCGTACTTCATGAAATAGGTATAATCGGCGTGACCTGGGCGAAAGCGGTCGCGGATATCCTCATAATCCTTTGATTTTTGGTCCTGATTATGAATCAACAGACCAATGGGTGTGCCCGTGGTCAGACCTTGGAATACGCCGGAGAGGATTTCCACCTTATCCTCCTCTTGCCGCTGGGTGACAAAACGGGATGTCCCTGGGCGGCGAAAATCCAGATAATACTGGATGTCGGCTTCGGTTAAGGGGATTTTTGAGGGCACACCGTCCACAATACACCCAATGGCGGGACCGTGGCTTTCGCCAAAGGTTGTGATTCTGAAAATGTCGCCGAAACTGCTTCCTGCCATGGCGTTCAGGCGTCATCGCCCTTGAAATAACGCTGGGCCACGTCAACGGCGCACATACCGATGCTGTGATAGCCCGCGTCCACGTGGTGCACAATCCCCGTCACGCCATCGCTGAGGGCACTGAGGAGATACAACGCACTGCCCCCCACCTGTTCAATGGTGACGTTGCGGCGCAGGGGGGCGTTGTGTTCGTTCCATTTTAAAATATAACGAAAATCCCCAATGCCAGAGGCCGCCAGCGTCCGAATGGGCCCCGCAGACAGCGCATTCACCCGCACACCGCGGGGGCCCAGATCACAGGCCAGATAGCGCACGCTGGCCTCCAGCGCGGCTTTGGCCACGCCCATGACGTTGTAATGGGGCATCATTTTTTCCGCGCCGTAATAGGTCAGGGTCAAACAACTGGCCGATTCCCGCAGAAACGGAACCAAATGCCGCACCATGGCCGTAAAGGAATAACAGGAAATGTCCATGGTTTGGCGAAAATTATCCCGCGTCACGTCGTAATAGGGACCTTTGAGTTCATTTTTGTCCGAATAGGCGATGGCATGGACAAAAAAATCAATCCCCTCGGGCCAGACTTTGGACAAATCGGCGGCCAAGGTGGCCATGCTGTCTTCGTCCCCCACGTCGCAGGAAAAGACCAAGGATGTGTTGAGACGCTCTGCCAAAGGTATGACCCGTTTTTTCAGGGCCTCCCCCTGATAACTCAGGGCAATGTCCGCACCCGCCTGATGCAGGGCAGAGGCAATCCCCCACGCGATGGATTTATCGTTGGCCACCCCCATAATCAGGCCGCGCTTTCCGTGCATCAATCCCTCTGTCACGTCACTGTCCCCCGCACACTGTGGTTATTAAAAAGCGATTTATACGACCAATTCCTGCCACCGACAATCTTTTTCGCTTTTGTCCCATGGCGTCACACCGACACCCGCTTTGGATGGTCCCGTTCATGGCTTATGGCCAGCGTTTTAGGGCATGATAAATAAAACACAAAATAATTTAAAAAAAGTTTTGACAGATCGTTAAAAATGTCTTAATGTGAAAAATGTGACCAATGTCACACTTACGAATATAAAAAATGAATCAAAGGAGTCCCGTGCCATGACAAACGCCGTTCTGTCCTTTGCCGATCTTTGCGGTCGTGTTTTTGGGATTGTGATTTTGGCTGGCCTTTTGCTTTGTGGTCACGCCAAAACCGCCGATGCGGCATGGCCCACCACGGGATCATCGCTCAAAACGCCCGATGTCGTGATTGGCAAAATGGAGACTTTTGTGGACCAAACCGCCGTTTCTGGCAAAAACATCAGCTATGGCTTGGGCGGTCTTGGGGCCGTGGCCCTGTCAGCCATGGCGTTTTTTGGCCGGTTTAACTGGAACTGGCTATGGGGATTGATGGGGGGACTGATGGTGGTGGGCCTTTATGGCACCGGTGTCACCGCCTTTACGGGGGAGACCTTTTGATGCACAGCATAACCAACACCCTCAAAACGACGACATCAACAAAAACAACCTTTTAACCCTTTAACCTTTTAACATCAACGGAGACACTCTTATGAAATCTTTCTTAACCCTTTTCAGCCTTATGTTTGTTGTTTTTATGGCCTTTTCACCACCGGCGTTTTCCCAAGATAAAGTCACTTGGGGCACTGGACAGCTTCAGGCACAGAGTATCACCAAAGAGGTTTCTGGTGTCGTCGGAGATGCAACCAAAGCCAGCCGCACCATTTCCTACGGAATCGGGGGCTTGGGGGCCGTGGCCTTGGGGGCCTTGGCGTTCTTTGGACGCTTTCAATGGGGATGGTTCTTTGGACT
>JBJTVN010000225.1:0-1552 GCA_046081225.1 Alphaproteobacteria bacterium | reverse complement strand
CAAAAAAATCGAAATTTTCTTTGGAAAAATCAAAGAAAACAAACGTATGGCTATGCGTTTTGAAAAATCTGATGCCGCCTTCATCTCCTTCCTCGCTCTCGCCACAATCAAAGCTCTCTACCTTTGTTAACAGTGTCTAATAAAACGAAGCCCTCAGCAGCAACCGCCCATATTCGGTCTGGGGGGCCTTAAAAAAAGCCTCTGCGGGTTGATATTCAACGGTTTTCCCGTTTTTTAAAACCAAAACATCGTGGGCCATGGATTGCACCACACGCAGATCGTGGCTGATGAAGAGATAACTCAGCCCCAGAGACGTTTGCAAATGTTGCAAAAGCGAAACAATGTGACGGCGGGTTAAACTGTCCAGAGCCGACGTGGGTTCATCCAAAATCAAAACGTCGGGATCGGTCATCAACGCCCGCGCAATGGCCACGCGTTGACGCTGACCGCCAGAGAGCTGATGGGGCCATGCATCAAAAAACGCCGCCGGCAACTGCACCCGATCCATCATGGCTAGGGCATCCTGCTGGGTTTTGTTGGGCGCCGCTTGGGTGAGAGAGGACCCCACCGTTTTTCTGGGATTCAGGGATGAAAAGGGGTCCTGAAACACGATTTGAACCCGTGGCCGTTGCTGACGCAGGGCCTTGGGGGTCAGGGCATCCCAGCGCTGGTCCTTCACCCAAATCTGCCCTTGGGACGGCAGGGTCCGCAGCAAAGACAGAGCCAAGGTGGATTTTCCCGATCCACTTTCCCCCACCACAGCTAAGGTATGCCCTGTTTTCAGGGTGAAGGACACCTGATCCACCAAGGGGGGCCCAAGGCGCTTTCGCCAAAATGTCCCTGATCGGGGCAAGGACACCGACACATCCTTGGCCTGCATGGCCATGGGCGCCGCGTTAGAAACAACGGGCGGGGTTAAATCCTGATACACAGAGAGCAATTGACGGGTATAGGCCGCCTCAGGGGCCGCAAAGAGCCGTTCTGTGGGCTGCGTTTCAATAATGTTTCCCTGATGCATCACACAGGTGACGGCGGCCATCTGCCTGACCAGCGGCAAATCATGACTGATCAACAGCAGGGCCATGGCATATTTGTCCTGCAGGGTTTTCAAAAGGGTTAGGATTTTTTCCTGACTGTAAACATCCAGCGCCGTGGTGGGTTCATCCGCAATCAGCAGCCGCGGATGATTCAACAAAGCCATAGCGATGATGGCCCGCTGGCGCTGACCCCCTGAAAGTTGGTGTGGATAGCGGGATAAAATCTGGGGCAGGGTGTGCAAATCAACATCATGCAAAACATCCATAATGCGATTTTTTTTCATTTCCAATGAAATGGTTGGCTGGTGCAAGTCAAGTGATTCTTTCATTTGTTTCCCAAGGACCTGTAGGGGATTCAGGGCCGATTGAGGTTCCTGAAATACAAAGCCGATCTCTCCCCCCCGAATGGACCGCAGATCCTTGAGGGGAAGGGTGAGAAGATTCTGCCCCCCCCAGAGAATCTCCCCCATATAGGGGGACGTTAAGCCATCATCCAACAGCCGCAGCACCGCCCC
>JBJTVN010000224.1:0-3991 GCA_046081225.1 Alphaproteobacteria bacterium | reverse complement strand
CACTTTTTTGGATCCCGCAATAGGGCCTGTGGTTACGGGTATGGTCATGATGTCCTCTGTTGTACATTCAGATTCCGAATTTACTTTTAAAAACGCAGATTCGCAAGAGAGGGTTTTGGGGGTGTTTCACAAGATGAACGCGGCGGGGTGGGACGGTTGTCTTTGGGGGTCAAGGGGCGGAGCGGGAAAAATACCGGACCGAAGACCGCGTAGCGGGCTGAGGGAGGATGATTTTTTCTGCACCGGCGAAGCACACCCCTTGATACAAAAAGGAAAGTGCAGGGGTGGGAGCAACGTTGGGGCTGGGCGTCTGGAAAAGGCTTCCCACCCAGCAGAATTTCCCCCTCGCCTCAAGGGTTCGCTTCGCCGGAAGGGAAAAAATCATCCTCCTTCGCTGCGCTCAGTGCGGTATTTTTTCCCTTCCGCCCTTGACCCGAGGGGGAAATCCTGCTGCCCCACCCGCCTTTTCCTCCAAAAAAAAAGACCCCACCCAACGTCAAAAACCTCTTCGGTTTTTGGGTGCCTGCGGGTATGGTTTTTGGGAATGTGTTGTTTGTTTGTGTTGAAACATGACTCTTCCCCCGCTGTTATCTATTGATGTTCCCCTTTTGATGCGGGGGGGGCGGCCCCTTGCTAAGGATTTTTCTCTGCGGGTTTACGCTGGGGACACGGTGCATATCACGGGCCCCAATGGGGTGGGCAAATCCTCTTTGCTGCGGGCGATGGTGGGTCTTTTGCCGTTTCAGGGGCCCCGTCCTGTGCGCACACCATCGGTTTTTTTTCTGCCTACGGACAAAGATTATCTGGATGGGCAAACAGGCAAAGCCTATTTGGCCCTCTGGAAAAGCTTTGAAACACAGGTGCTGGGGTCCACTCTGGGGGGGTATGGGGGTTTTTCCCCCGTAAAGCCAGAGGATCAAAACGATCTTTTTCTACCCAAACAAGGCCTAACCTTGCCCATGGGCCGTCTATCTTCGGGTATGCAACAACGGGTCAGGCTGTCGCGCCTCATGCAGACACAGTCCCAGTTATGGATTTTGGATGAACCTTGGCAAGCCTTGGATCACGATGCGGCGGGTGTTTTGGATGATTGTATCACCCGTCATCAGGCGCGTGGGGGGGCGGTCATTTGGACCAGTCATACCCTTCGCGCCTTTCCCTTTGCGCATCGGACTTTGGACCTTTCCACCTTTGTGCCTGCGGCAGATACGGGGGACCCATGGCCCTTTTGATATGGATGATCAAAGCCACGTGGCAAAACCGCCACAGCCAAGGGCAGGCCCTGATGCTGCAGGCCCTGTTTATGGTGGCGTTGATGCTGATTGGTCATTTTGGTGGCCTCTTGGGGCAGGATGCTGTGTCTTTTGTTTGGATTAGTCTTTTTTTGACCCATATGATTGGCATGACCACACGGGGGGGGCGGGAAGACGTTTTGCCCACAATGCTGATCCTTCATCAGATCCCCTTGATTGTATGGGTGTGGGTTCATGTTTTGGTGACGGGCATGCTGCGGGGGGTGGTGATGACGGGCCTTGCCATGTTGGTTTTGGCCGCGCAGGGTCCCGTCACGTGGACATTGGCAGGCGTGTTGGCTTTGAGTGTGATTCCCTTGATGCTGTACCGTTTGTTGGTGGAAACGCTGATGGAATCGGGGGGGCTTAGTTTTGTTTGGCTGTGTCCGCTTTTAACCCCCCTGATGATTTTTGGTTTGGATACCCTGCAAAGGGCAGCGGCGGGAACCCTGACGTTTTCAGGGGGCGCTGTGTACGGGATGATGTATCTTTTGTTTTGTGTTGCGGTGCTGCCGTGGATCGTGGCATGGATAATGAAGGAACGGTTGACCTCATGACAGTCTTCAACATATCTTTTCATGCCTTGGCCAGACCCGCCACGTTTCTGCGCATTGCGGGGGTCAGTTGCCGCGTTTTGGGGGCGCTCAGTGTGCTTTTGTTTTTGATTGGGGTGCCTTGGGCCCTGTGGCTTTCCCCCCCAGATCGCTTGCATGGGGATTTTGTCCGGTTGATGTATGTGCATGTGCCTGCGGCGTGGTCGGCCATGATGGCCTATGCCCTGTGCGGCCTTAGCGGGGCTGGATACTGGGTATGGCGGCATCCTGTGGCCAGTTTGATGTCAGAGGGGTTTGGGGAAATGGCGGCCCTGCTTTCGGCCCTGTGTTTGATCACAGGGATGTTGTGGGGAAAGCCCGCTTGGGGGGCTTGGTGGGTGTGGGATATGCGGTTAACCAGCATGCTGTTGTTGTTTTTGTTATCGGTGAGTGTGGTGTTGACATATACCCTGATGACCCCTGTGTCCTTGGCCCGCAGGGTGGGGGCCATTGTGGCCAGCGTGGGGCTGATGAATCTGCCGCTGATATCGTTTTCTGTGACGTGGTGGACCACATTGCATCAACCTGCCAGCATCCGCTGGTTTGCCAAAGACAGCATGGATATGGCCATGAAACTGCCCCTGCTGACCATGGCCTTGGCCTTTACAACACTCACGCTGTGGTGTGCGCTGCGCTGCGCCATGCGTCGGTTGCAATCCCTAAAGGAAACGCGGGGTCTGTTATGATCCCTCTGTATGTGTGGATTGGCTATGGCGTGACGGCGGTGATGCTGATGGCCCAAGTGTGGCGGTTGCGGCCATGACCCTTTATACCCTATCCCAAGAATCCGACACCGAGGCCTTGGCCCAAGCGCTGGCGGCCAAACACCACACCCTGCCCCCCGTGATGACATTAGAGGGCCCCCTGGGTGTGGGCAAAACCACCTTTATGCGGTTTTATTTGAACGCACTGGGCTGGAAAGGCCCCGTCATCAGTCCCACGTACGGCCTGATTCAGGTTTATGATTTGCCGGCGGGCCCCCTGTGGCACGTGGATTGCTATCGGTTAGGGGATCCTGAGGACATTTACGCCCTAGGTCTGGTGGATGCCATGATGCAGCATGCCTGTTGCATCGAATGGCCCCAGCGCATTGCCCCCTTTTTGCCCCCCGTGCGTCAGGCATTGACCTTTGATTTTAAAAGCGATCAAACGCGCAGGGTCAGGCATGAATGGTTTGGTTTGGGGGGGGCTTCATCGTCAAATCTATAGCCTCTTGCGGTTTTTTTTTGCTTTAAAGGCCATCAGCGTTTCTTTGGGGGGATCATCATGAAAATAGCGGTTGTTCTTTTTAATCTTGGGGGACCTGATAACACACAGGCCGTTCGCCCGTTTTTGTTTAATCTTTTTAATGATCCGGCCATTATCCGCGTTCCCAAAGCTTTTCGGTATCTGTTGGCCCAGTTGATTTCCCGCAAACGGGCCCCTGTGGCGGCGAAAATTTATGACCATTTGGGGGGCAAGTCCCCCCTTTTGGACAACACAAAGGCGCAGGCAGCAGCCCTGCAGCGTGTTTTGGGGGATGGATTTCAAACCTTTGTTTGTATGCGGTATTGGCACCCCATGACAGAGGCGGTGGTGCAGGATGTTATGGCTTATGCCCCAGATCGCATTGTGTTGTTGCCCCTTTATCCCCAGTTTTCTACGACCACAACGGCTTCGTCTGTGAAAATGTGGCAGGATGTTGCCAAACACAAGGGGCTGAATGTGCCCACAACAACCGTCTGTTGTTACCCCACCCATCCTGACTGGATTCAGGCCGTGGTCAACACAATCAGGGACCAGGTGGATACGTTCCACGGGGCCCGCGTTTTATTTTCTGCCCACGGACTGCCGGAAAGCATTGTTAAACAAGGGGATCCCTATCAATGGCAGGTCGAGCAGACCGCCGCCGCTGTCGTGGCGGAACTTGGCGCCGCCGCGGCCGATCATGTCGTCTGCTACCAGAGCCGCGTCGGTCCGCTCAAATGGATCGGTCCATCGACCGAGGACGAATTGCAGCGGGCCGGCGGCGACCGTGTCGCGACGATCGTGGTGCCGCTCGCCTTCGTGTCCGAGCACAGCGAGACCCTGGTTGAACTCGACATCGAGTATGCCGAACTGGCCCAT
>JBJTVN010000223.1:0-2298 GCA_046081225.1 Alphaproteobacteria bacterium | reverse complement strand
GCTTTGATGGTGGCGCTGGTGAAACGTCCCTTTACGCTGGATGATCTGGATCAGATCAGCCTGAAAATCCGCAGCTCTCTTGAACAAGAGGGCAATACCGAGGTCACATCGCGGCATATCGGGCAAGTGATTTTAAATGATCTTAAGCAGCGGGATCCCGTGGGGTATGTGCGTTTTGCCTCTGTTTATCAAAACTTTCATGATATTGGGGATTTTCAAAACATTTTGGAACTCAACAGGACCAACGACAATCCATCCTAATGTGAAATGCGTCTTTTGAAACGCCCCTTGCACCCTATGCGAGAACGTGCGACATATAAAAAAACATCAAATGGAGTGATTTGTATGTCCCCTTTCTTCAGCAATGCGCGGTCCCTGTATCAGGCCCAGTTTGATGCGGTGCGATCGTTGCAACAGTGGGCCTCGGATGCTTTTCAGGCGGCGTCCAAACGCCAGCAACACATTGTTTCCGATATGGTGGCCGATGTGTTTTCCCATTGGCAGCTGTGCCTGCGCCAAACATCGCCGGTGGCTTTGTTGCATGCCAATCTGGGCTATGTGGAAAAGCGCCTGCCCAAACTTCAGGGCAATATGCAGGAACAGGTGGACTTTTCAACCTATTCCCAGCGGGAGGTTCAAAAAGCCCTAACCAGCTGCCTTCAGGCCTATATCGGAACCACAAAGCAGACCCTTACCCCGTTTCTGGGATAGGGTTGCATGCGTGCATGGCTCTGGGCCCTGATCTTGGCGGGGGTGCTGGTGGTGGGTGTGGGCGTTTACGCTGCCTTTGGCATCTCTTGGGATCAAAAAATAGCGACCTATTTAACCACTCTGAAAGCCCAAACCGGTTGGGATGTTCGGGCCACGCCCAAATCCCAATTGCGTTTTCAGGGGCTGAATGTTCAGGGCTTGGGGGTGACGGGGCCACGGGGTATGCAGGGGGTTTTGCGGGATGTTACCTTTTCCCTTAGCCTGCAGGGATGGATCAGGGGAGAGGGTTTTTTTGATCAGATCCATCTGGGAACCTTGGAAATCCTGCGGCAGGGGCAGGTCCTGTATGGTCAAAACGATTTGACCTTTTCTTTGAAAAAAACAAAGGATCATCGTTTGATTTTATCGGGAAAGGACGTGGCCCTGCGTGTTTTGGTGCGGCCGGAATACACGGATTTTGATGGTGTTTTTGGGGATACATGGGTCCTTTCTGGTTCATGGAGCCCAGACGGCAAGGTGCTGTTTCGCGCCCCCCCAGGGGGGTTTTCGGGGCTCAAGGGATCGTTGACGTTGGATCCCCAGAGGCTTTTGGGGGATATCACACTCATCACCAACCAACAGCATCAAAACGATGACAACGCCTCCGCCGTGATGGCTGCGCTGGCGGGTTTTTCTGGGGATGGGATGATGCCAGAGGCTGTGGATTTCACCCTGCGCAGCGATGGCATCGGTGGGGTTAAAAAAGCGGCGGCCCGTTTTTATCGCACGCTGGCCACGGATCCTTTGGGTGTGGACATCACGGGGGATCATGACGTGGGGACCTTTGCCGCCAGTTTAACGGCCCAGAAACAACAGGGATGGCAGATCACCCTGAAAAGTCTGCGTTTGGGGGGTATCGAGGGGTCAGGCTCTTGGGGTATACAAACCACAAAGGCCGAGGGCACGTCCCATGATATCCGCCTGCGTTTGCGGCGTTTGTCGTTGTCGCCGTCATCGTCTCTGGGGTTGTTGTCTCGCTTGCGGGGGCTTCAGGATCAATACCGCCTTTTTGTTGTGGCGGAGGACATCACCATGGGGTCCGTCCCCCTGAATGCCCTGGAGGCCGATATGACGGTGAAAGAAAAGGCTCTGCGTATCAACACCCTGCAGATGAAAACCAGTTTAGAGGGGCGTTTTTCCCTCTCTGGCACCATAGCCTATCCCACCAACACGCCCCAAATGCGTTTGACGGTGCAAACGGCGGGGCCTTTTTTTACGGATATGATGGCGTTTCTTCCTAACCTGCCCCGTATCTTTTCGTATTTGAATGGGGATTTGAAAGTCACGGCAGAGGGGTATGCCCATTATCCCAACATCACCCTAAACCACAGGGATGACGGGGGGGGCATGGCCTCTTTTCAGGGACGCTTGGAGCCCTTGACGGCTCCGCCGCGCTTTAATGGGGTGGTGGCCTATACCCTTTCCCCTGAAACCAAAGTGCAGATGGCTGTGGTGCGGGGGGAAAAAGACCTGCGGCTTTCCAAGATACAGGGCACATTGGGCGGCTTTCCCTTTTCGGGGCAGGGCAGTGCCGATTTAACCCTGACC
>JBJTVN010000222.1:0-2199 GCA_046081225.1 Alphaproteobacteria bacterium | reverse complement strand
TCCAGAAAAATAGACGCCCATAAACCCTCATGGACCCCTCACCCCTGAAAAATCCACAAAACCATCCCCTGTCGGCCTAAACAACAAGAAAAATACCCCTATCCCACCTCACGCATCGGGAATTTTGCAAGGGGCTCAAATACAAAAAATTTTTAAAGGGCCATGATCGGGATGATTATGTGGGCGGTCTGTGGTATAAGGGGGCACTTTTCTGAATGCTTATAGGTGTATTGTTATGAAACTCGGCATCGTCGGTCTGCCCAATGTGGGAAAATCTACGCTTTTTAATGCTTTAACGCAAACGCAGGCGGCGGAGGCGGCCAATTACCCCTTTTGCACCATCGAGCCCAATCAGGGCAAAGTGGGGGTGCCGGACGCACGCCTGACGACGCTGGCCCAGCTGGCGGGGTCGCAGAAAATCATCCCCACGCAAATCACCTTTGTGGACATCGCGGGGCTGGTGAAGGGCGCCAGCAAAGGGGAGGGGCTGGGCAACCAATTCCTGAGCCACATTCGCGAGGTTGACGCCATTGTCCACGTCGTGCGGTGCTTTGAAAATGGGGATGTGACCCATGTTGAGGGCTCTGTGGACCCCCTGCGGGACATCGACACCATCGAAACCGAACTGATGCTGTCCGATTTGGAACGCGCCGAAAAGCAGCAGGTGAAAATCGCCAAACTGGCCAAATCAGGGGATAAGGACGCCAAGGAGGCACAGGCGGTCCTCTCGGCAGTCTTGGCGGCGCTGGCGCAGGGCAAACCCGCCCGCACCCTGCCGGATGATATGAAAAAAACATCATTTTTCCATGATTTACAAATGATTACAGGCAAGCCCCTGTTGTATGTGGCCAACGTGGGGGAGGCCGAGGCCACCACGGGCAATCCCCATGTGACCAAAGTACAACACTTTGTAACAGGGCAGGGCAGTGGGGTGGTGATGATTGCCGCCGCCATTGAATCCGAAATCGCCCAGCTGCCCGAGGACGAAAAAGAGGTCTTTCTGGCCGAGCTGGGCCTGTCAGAATCGGGCCTGAGCCGTCTGATCCGCGCCAGCTATGATGTGTTAGGTCTGATGACGTTTTTCACGGTGGGGCCAAAGGAAGCCCGCGCATGGACCGTGCACCGCGGCGCCAAAGCCCCCGAGGCGGCCGGAAAAATCCACACCGATTTTGAAAAAGGATTTATCCGCGCCGAAACCATTGCCTATAATGACTATATTGTCGGCAAGGGCGAATCCTTTGCCCGCGACGCCGGAAAACTCCGCACCGAAGGCAAAGAGTACGGCGTTCAAGACGGGGATGTGATTCATTTTTTGTTTAATGTGTGAGAAAGCATGGGCCAAGTTATGAGAAAATTCAAAGTAGATGACATTTCCCTTTATGATGATGCCAAAAAACGAGACGAAGAGTTTTTTCCCGCGGATTTGATCAAAAAAATTTTTGCTGGTCAATCCCCGATTCGGGTGTATCGAACCCATCGGGGTCTGACCCAGCAGGCGTTGGCGGATGGTATGGGAATATCCCGCGCCTATCTGGCGGAAATTGAATCGGGCAAAAAAACCGGATCGGTTCGCATTCTGAACCGCGCGGCGAAAATATTGGCCGTGGATTTGGATATGTTGGTGGTGGATCAAGAATCCCACGAAAACAAGCCCACCTGAAAGTCCTATAAGCTATATTATGTCAAATAAGAAATCTGCAGCAGGGGGGTCGTGCCTACGGTGCGATGCATCAAGGTGGGGTGTGTGGGTGGTTGGTGGGGTGTTGTATCAGCAGTGAAAGGCAGATCGCTTGCGTGGAGAACCTTGGGGAAAGAGAGGTTGGGGGCTCTGGAGGAGGGGAATGCCCTCGATATAAACGTGCGTTCCACCCTGTTAAGGCTGGCATTTTCTTATGCCGCAGCTTTTCAAAAAATTGTTTAAAAACAATAATTTGTGATTATATTATAGTGTTGTCTTTGTGGTTTTAATGTTTGCCCCAACGTTTTGCCTATCAACATTTACTTATCAACGTTTTGTCTTATCAACGTTTTGTCTTGCCACTCCCCAAAAATCCTCTATGATGAGCCCCTTGCAAAATTCCCGATGCGTGAGGTGGGATAGGGGTATTTTTCTTGTTGTTTAGGCCGACAGGGGATGGTTTTGTGGATTTTTCAGGGGTGAGGGGTCCATGAGGGTTTATGGGCGTCTATTTTTCTGGA
>JBJTVN010000221.1:0-1572 GCA_046081225.1 Alphaproteobacteria bacterium | reverse complement strand
TCCAGAAAAATAGACGCCCATAAACCCTCATGGACCCCTCACCCCTGAAAAATCCACAAAACCATCCCCTGTCGGCCTAAACAACAAGAAAAATACCCCTATCCCACCTCACGCATCGGGAATTTTGCAAGGGGCTCTTCTGTTCCCTGTTTTTTTGTTTCCTGTTTTTTTGTTCCCTTGCCTTTCCCCCCAAAATAGGGCACATTATCCCCATAAAGCCAACAGGACATTGCCCATATGTGTCAGCGCTGTTGTGATGAAGATGAGGTCCATGATGGGGAAGATGCCCTGAGCCTGTCCGATGTGCTGGCCCGTTTGATGACACCGCCCGCTGTGTCCCTGAATCCTGACGAGATTTTTCAATGACCGATCTTTCCAACATGCGTATTGGTGACCTGATGAAGGGCAAAAAGGCCCTGATTGTCGGTGTGGCCAATGAACATTCCATCGCCTATGGCATTGCCCGTTCCCTGTCGCGGGCGGGGGCGGAGCTGGCGATTACCTATCAAACGGAAAAAACCAAAACGTTTGTTGAGCTCTGTTTGGCCGATTTAACGGTGCCCCTGTTCATGCCCTGTGATGTGACCCAGGCGGGATCCTTAGAGGCCGTTTTTCAGGCCATCGAAAAAACATGGGGCCGTCTGGATGTGTTGGTGCACGCCATTGCCTTTGCCCCGCGGGAGGATTTGCACGGCCGCGTGGTGGATTGTTCCCTAAACGGCTTTTTGAATGCCATGGATGTGTCATGCCATTCCTTTATTCGTATGGCCAAGCTGGCCGAGCCCCTGATGAAAGACGGCGGGGCCATGTTTACCATGACTTATTACGGATCAGAAAAGGCCGTTCCCAATTACAATATGATGGGGCCCATCAAGGCCGCCTTGGAAAGCACCGTGCGCTATCTGGCGCTAGAGCTGGGGGAAAAACGCATCCGCGTCAACGCCATTTCCCCAGGGCCCATCATGACGCGGGCGGCGTCGGGGTTGAAAAAGTTTGAACAGCTGCTGTCTGTGGCCGCCGAGCGTGCCCCCACCCATCATCTGGTGACGCTGGATGATGTGGGGCGGACAACGACCTTTCTGGCGTCGGATCTGGCCCCCAGCATGACGGGGGATGTGATTTATATCGACGGCGGTTATCATAGTGTCGGGTAAAGGGGCCACCGTCATCCGCGTTGGCCATGCTTTGCCACAGGCCTATCAAGGTCTATGTGATGATCTCTGTAAACGCCTGCGCCCTGCCCCGATTATCCTGACGTTGCCCCCCAGTTTGCACAAGGGGCCGGCAGGTCTGCGCGATGAAGGGGACCGCATCCGAAAAATTCTGCCCCCCAAAGGCACCATAATTGCCCTCGACAGAGGCGGCATGATGTTGGGAACACAGGATTTTGCGGCGGCCCTGTCCCGTTGGCCCCAACCCACCTTTCTCATTGGCGGGGCAGAGGGGCACGATCCCGACATTTTAAAAACCGCCCACCATGTTCTGTCTTTGGGCCCCATGACCATGGCCCACGCGCTGGCGTATTTGGTGCTGGTGGAACAGCTATACCGCGCCCAGTGCATCCGCACCCAT
>JBJTVN010000220.1:0-1757 GCA_046081225.1 Alphaproteobacteria bacterium | reverse complement strand
CCTGATTTAAACCCTATTGAACATGCTTGGGCTAATCTAAAACACTATGTTAAGTCCGCCAAAAATGCCTTTGACACCTTCGCAGCTAACCTCACTGCGCAAATCCTTAAAATGAATCATTCTAATTTGTGATGGCTATATCTTCGCGGCCATGGGCGACACCGGCAAGGGCATGATCTGCCTCGATCTTGCCTTGAAGGTTTCCGGTTGCTTCGGGGTTGCCGGGTGCCTCATGTCCCTTGGCGGCCAAGTGGTACGATATGGGGTGGCGGTTGTCCTGACGGCGGAGGATGACCAGGCCGAAGTCCACCGCCGCCTGGAAGGGCTTGATCCCGATGAATTACGCCTTCACTTGGCACAAAAGCTGATCATCGTTCCCTTGCCCAATGCCGGCGGGCCAATGGCGCTGGTACAGATGACGGCGGACGGTCCTGTGGCTACGCCGTTTTTCTATTCCTTTAGAGAGCAGTTGCTGGCAATCCCTGATCTCGCCCTCGTGGTCATCGACCCCATCAGTTGTTTCTTTTACGCCGATATCAACAAAGACCCGGTTGCGGGATCATTCGCCACCGCGCTGATCGCTTCGTTGGCCAGTGAAACAGGGGCGGCGTTTGTCATCGCGCACCATATGCGCAAATCGGGCAACACCATGCCTATCAAAACTCCCGAACAGGCGCGGGATGCCATTCGTGGCACCACGGCGCTGGTGGACGGCGTGCGTGCCGCTTACGCCATGTGGCCTGCGGAAGAAAAGGAGGCTCGTCAGGTTTGCCGCCAGTTGGAACTGGATTTCCTGCGCGGGCGCGTGTTCTACGGTGCAGTCGTCAAGAGCAACGGCCCAGCGGATCGCAACATCCACACCTATGTGCGTGACCGTAACACAGGTCTCCTTATCGACCGCACCCACGATCTCAAGACAAAAATGGATCAAGATCACCATTTTCTCGAGTTGATCGTTGACAGTGTTACCGCCCTGGCGCGGGTGGGTCGTCCCCTTACCCATACGGGTGCCAATGGCATTTTCAAGCGGCGTGCTGAGCTTCCCGAAGCGCTGCGTGACGTTTCTAGGCACGTTTTGGAAACGCTGGTAAGCCAGCTTTTGGATGATCAGCGCATCGTCAAGTGCCTCGCGGGTGGATCAAAGACCGTACAGTGGCTGGACGTCCCCAATGGCCCGTTTGCCTTGGGTCAAGGGGTCTTTGTTGAAGGCGCAAGCCATGCTATCCGCGCCCCGCCAAATACATAAAATGCAATCTACCGTTTCCGCGTTTCCAGATTTCCATGGAAACGCTTCACCCCGGAAAGGCTATAACACTATGAAAAACCTAGATTTTACCATTTCCATTTCCGGCGTTTCCAAAATGATGTTGGAAACGATTAACTATATGATTTTAAAGGCGTTTCCGCGTTTCCGGAAACCTATATATTATATATATGGGTATACACTGGAAATGTATACCCATATGGACAAATGGGTCGTGCGCTGGAAATCTTGGCAAGGGGGTGTGTAATGATCTCCCCTATCATTCTTGCCCTCGACCTTGGCACCATTACGGGTTGGGCATTGCAATCAGCCAAGGGTTTGATAACCAGCGGGACGGTATCGTTTAAACCAAGCCGTTTTGAAGGCGGCGGCATGCGCTATCTGCGCTTTGAACGTTGGCTGAGCGAGATATTATTCCCATTGGACTGGATCGATGTCGTCTATTTCGAAGAAGTCCGCCGCCACCTCGGGGTCGATGCCGCCCACGCTTACG
>JBJTVN010000219.1:0-2141 GCA_046081225.1 Alphaproteobacteria bacterium | reverse complement strand
ACCCCGATAGGGCAACAATGGCGGGCATCATGCAAAGGGTCTTTCTTTGTCGTTATGGTTTGGCTTCAGGGTCCGGTGACCTGACAAAACAGGCCGATTTTGGTGAGGATGCTGCACACCTCCCCTCCCTGTCCCAGATCGGGGATATCCACAACATACAGATGAAAGGTGCCCTGATCCCGCACCATCATGGGCCGCGATGCGCCAAAAGAGGGCGGCAAGGCCGTTTTGGCACGGGCCCAGGCTTGATTGGCTTCCTCTTGTGTTGAGAAAAATCCCAAATCCATCATCGCGCCCTTTAAGGAAGAGGCCGGCATAAAGGGAATTTGGTCATCTTCTTCCTGTGGGGCGGTATCTTGCGGGGGGGCTTCACTTTCTTGGGGATGGGTGTCCACAGGGTCATCCTTGGGCTGATCCGTAATCACAATAGGGGCAGGGGGTCTGGTTTGGATTTTGGGCAGTTTCTTTTTTTTATCGTCTAGATGTTCGTAAATGCTCAGCTCGGTATTGGGAATGTCCATACCTTCAGGGTCTTTGGGGTGAACTTTGGTTTCTGGCACATCGGGCTGAACAATGGGCACCAAAGCCGATTCCAAAGCATACCGCTGATGATCCCGATACAACAGCACAACAATGGCCATCACCAACACAATCACCATCACCACAAAACAACGAACCCAAAACCGTGTGGACATAAGGTTTTATCCTTTATCATGCAGGGGCGTTGCGGCAGAGGCCACAAACCGCAAATACAAAAAACCCATAACACCCGCCACCAAAGACCCTGTCAAAATTCCAACACGGCTCAGGGCCTGAATGTAGGGATCATCAAAGGCAAGGTTGCTGATAAACAAACTCATGGTAAACCCGATACCGGCCAAAAGAGAGGCACCAAAGATATGATCCCAAGATGACCCGTGGGGACGATTCAGAATACCCGCTTTGGCCAGCAGCAACACCATGCCAAAAATCCCCAGAGGTTTTCCCAGAATCAACACCAAACTGACCCCCAGCGTCAGGGGGAGCAGCAATAAATCCGGCGTAAATCCCCCCAGCGGCACCCCCGCACTGGCCAGTCCAAAAATGGGCAAAACACAATAGGCGATATAGGGGGACAGGGCTTTTTCGGCGTGGTGCAAGGGGCTGTCCTCGGGCCGTTTTGGCAAGCGATAGGGGATCATCAGCCCCAAGATCACCCCCGCCAAGGTGGCATGAACGCCGGATTTCAGCATAAAATACCACAAAAACAACCCCACAAACACATACAGCGAAATCAACCGACATGATAACAGATTCATCACCAGCAAAATTGCCGTTGTGATCAGGGCCAACAGCAAAAACGTCATCTCAATCCCTGGGGTGTAAAACAGGGCAATGACCAAGATAGCCCCCAGATCATCCACAACGGCCACGGTGGTTAAAAACACCCTCACGGACGTGGGCACGCGGGATCCCAGCAGGGAAATGATCCCCAGCGCAAAGGCAATATCCGTCGCCGCAGGAATGGCCCATCCATGTTGCGTTGCGGGGTCCATGCCGTTAAACAGGGTATAAATCAGGGCTGGCACCGCCATCCCCCCCCCCGCCGCCACGGCAGGCAACATCAATTGATCCAGACGGGCCAAATGCCCTGCCTTGATTTCCCGTTTGATTTCCATGCCAATCAAAAAAAAGAACAACACCATCAGGCCGTCATGAATCCAATCATGCAAAGACAACGTCAGCGGCTCAGCCCCCACCCCGATGCTGAGGGGAATGTGCATCAACGCCTGAAACAGGTCCGCCCCTGCACTGTTCATAATGATCATGGACGCCACCGCCGAGAGCAGCAACATCACCCCCCCCGCCGTATCCCCAATAAAGATGCTTTTCAGGCGATGAATCATGACCCCTTTGACCCCGTGTCAAACGAAAAAACCATCTTATCCTGCTTGGGGGAAAAGGCAATTCTGTTTTTGGGGGAGTAATTATCTGAGTCTATAGAGCCCCTTGCAAAATTAGATATACCCCTCGCAAATGAAGAGTACTGTTTTAGGTTGAGGCAAGGGGGGCGTTAAGGACACGGAAGTTGTCCGAGAGTCGGTCGATCCAGTGTTTAGCGTTTTCGGGGAAGGTTTTGTCGAAGAATTCGTTGATTTTTT
>JBJTVN010000218.1:0-3860 GCA_046081225.1 Alphaproteobacteria bacterium | reverse complement strand
GGCACGCTTTCACCCTTCTTCCTCTCACTTTCGACCAAATCACCCCAATCTATCTAATTTTGCAAGGGGCTCGGGGGATTTATTGTCCATAAGGGAGGTTGGGATGGTGATGCTGGGTCGTGCTCTGATGATGTTTTTTCGTCATGATGGAGTTTTTTATGTCGTTTTTCCAAGAGTCCATTCAATCAATGTATCGATTTCACTATGCCATGGATAATCGATAAGGGGTATTTTTCCATCATACATGATAAGGCTCTTGATTCTTTCTTTTTATAGCCGTTCTCATTTTTTGGTTAACGGAGGCGTTTTGTTTTTTTTAAGAGAAAAAAGTAGATTTTGAGTCAATCAGGATACGCCCTCTATGCCCCCAAACCTGATCATGGGACAAACGGGGCTGGTGATCCTTTTGTCTTTCTTGGGCCATGGAGAGGAACTGTTGGTCCTGCTTTGCGTCTTCAAGAACCTGCAACAGAACATCCTCCACAAAGGCCTCTAAAGAGGGGGCGTGATTTTGTTTGGCCAGTCCCTGCAGCGCCGTAAACACATCAGGCCGTAAGTCTATGGAGGGCAAGGCAGGCATAACGGATTCCCCATGATTATGGATTTACAATACCCTGAAATCCTTAGGGTAGTCAATCAGGAGAGAAAAAACAAACCAAAAGATACAATGTCCGTCCTCGGTCCTCTGATTTACACCGGCATCCGCATCACCTCTTGCCAGCCGGTGACCAGACGGTCACGCACGGACAGCAGGGTTTGCAGGGTCAGTTCCGCCTGACTGACGGAGGTGACGACCTCTGACAGTTCCACTTGACCGGGGACCAGGGCCTCGGCGGAGATATGTTCACTGCTGCGCTGTTGATTCAGGGCGGATTGCAAGCTGTCGGCCAGAAAATCCTGAAACGATGTCTTGCCTGCGGGGGCACCGCCCAAAGAGGGCATGGCGCCCCCTATTTTGGCCGGAGAAAACGCCGCAATTTGATGAACAGCAGCCATGATAGGGGATCCTTTGGGTTATGGTTATGGTTATGGTTATTGTTTCAGGATGTCCAGTGTCGATCGGGCCATGTCACGGGATGTGATCAGGGCGTTCAGGTTGGCTTCATAGGTCCGGCGGGCCTCCCGCAGGTCCATACTTTCCAGATTGGCACTGACATTGGGATATTTGACATAGCCGTCTTCGTTGGCGGCGGGGTGGCCCGGGTCATACTTTAATTCAAAATCCCCTGGGGCCTCTGCAATTTTTTTCACGCGCACCATGGCGGTGCGTCCCGCAGTACGGTCCACAAAATTATCCGTTTCCACGGTTTTCCGGCGATAGGGATCCCCCCCAGGGACGCTGCTGGTGGAAAAGGCGTTGGCGATGTTTTCCGCCGCCACACGGGCGCGGGTGGTTTGCACCTGCATCCCGCGGGATGATACCAACATGGCGTTGTTTAAATCGGACATTTGGTTTTCTTATCCCCCTTATCCTGTTGGCCCCCGAACGGCCATTTTGAACATTCCGTTGAACTTTTTATACAGTTGCAGGGTGAGATTGTTTAAATCGGCAGTTTGGGAAGATTTTAGCGTTTCATCCTCCAGAACCACCTTGTTCCCGCTGGGCAGGACCTCGAAAATATCGTTTTGCTTGGTTGTGGCAAAGGCCGCATGTTTCCCCTCAGGAGAGCCCAAATGGCCCGATTCGGTCATGGCCATGGCCTGTTTGCGTTGATCCAGTTGACGCAGAACCTTTTTGAAATCCAGCGATTTCAGATCACTGGACACATAATCTGGTGTGTCGGCGTTGGCTAGGTTTTGGGCCAGCACGCGCTGGCGTTCTGCGGACCAATCCATATTTTGCCGCATGGCATAAAACAGTTTTAGGTTATTGATGTTCATGACAGAGGGCTTTATGGTTGTTGTGGGATCCTCACCTCCCAGTATGTCAAGCAGATGTTAAGGAATCCTTAAAATGCTCTATCTTTCCAGACGTTTGGGTGAAACCATCGTCATCGACGGCACCATCGAGGTCACCATCATCGAGGTTCGGGGCAAAACCGTCAAACTGGGCATTCAATCCCCCGAATCCACCACCATTTACCGCCAAGAGGTTCTGGACAAAATCCGCGAAACCAACACCGCCGCCCGTGTGGATGCGGATGTGGTGAAGCGTGTGCTGGGGGCCAAAGACTCTATGGCCTCTGCCCCAAAACAGGAATCAAACGTGCGCTGATTGTGTGGCGCCGTTGCCAGCTTTCGGTGTACCGCGTAACGATCACCCCTTGCCGCTGATCGGCATGCAAAAAGGTTTCCGGCGATAACCGCCATGCAAAATGCACAGGGGCATCCCGCAGGGAAAACACCAGAATATCCCCATCCTGTGTCTGGTCTCTGGGGATGATGCGGGCAAAGGACAAAAAATGATCCCGCACCGTTTTTTGCTGGGGGGGCGTTAAAGCCTCAGGATTTTCCGGATAAAAGGGCAGGGTAGGGGGGCCGGCCCCAACGGCCGCCGCCGCCCTCACAATCAAA
This sequence comes from Alphaproteobacteria bacterium, assembly GCA_046081225.1. GTDB lineage: Bacteria > Pseudomonadota > Alphaproteobacteria > JAJTHO01 > CANGYM01 > CANGYM01. Next base: position 1,346 of record JBJTVN010000218.1, on the reverse strand, counting down.
CCATAACAGTCGCACCCCACCCCCCGCAGGGCCGCGCCATGATGAAACGGGGTGCTTTGCCAGGATCGCAGGACCTCCAAAACCCCCTCCCTCAGGAGAGGGGCAGGGCAGGGGGGTGTATCTAAAGGTGTTAGAGATTGCATTTTGGGAATCCTTTCATGATGGACAGAGGACGGAGGACAGAGTGTGGGGGACAAGTTTTCAACAGGGCTCTTCATTTTTAAAACGTTGATGGGAAAGAACGGGGCGGGGGGACGGATATCAGAGGACGGAGGACAGAAGACGGAAAATTTTATCTGTCCTCTGTCTTCGGTCATCCGATTTCCGCCCACCGAGGATGATTTTTTTCGCACCCGGAAGACAGAAGACCGAGGACGGAAGACGGAATTTTTCGGTCCTCCGTCCTCTGTCCTCTGTCCTCTGTCCTCTGTCCTCTGTCCTCCGATTGCCCCGCCCCGCCTTTTCCTATCTTTATCCTCAGACATGAACAGCCCTAGCGGTTTTGTCCCCATCCGTTCATAAGAAAGACAAATCGTAGGTCAATGCGTCATACACGGTGAGGGAGGATGAGTTTAGAGGTTCTATTCGTTTAAATTCTGGAGTGCCGTCCTCAAACCCCGTTGAGGATAAAAATCTTTGATGCCATGCTTTGCTGTTGTTACAATTTCAAGGTGAGATGATGGTGCACTCAATGCTTTTTATGCTTTTTAATTGACAATCCATAAAAAGGGAATAACTTCTTTTCAAGGTTTTTCTATAGTAATGCTTTGTCTTTAGTGTCTTTTATTGTTCGGTTTTTTTGCCGCAGGATCAATCCGCTGTCCAACGTTTGGTTTTGGGCATCCAACAGCGCGAACTTGGACTTGCTTTGTCCGAAAACAATCAGCCAGATTTGAAAGATATTGCAGACTATTTTGGCGACAAAAAGAGCGCTTTCTGGGTCGCTGTGGTGGACGATGTTGTGATAGGTTGTGTTGGTTTACAGGATATTGGTGATAATATTGCTGTGATGCGGAAATTTATGGTTGAAAAAAATTGGCGTGGTGAGCGTTGTGGTGTTGCTTCTGCATTGTTAGAAGTGTTTGAAAACTATGCCCAATCGCATTCCATGCGCCTTATTGTTTTATCTACGGTTTATCCAACATTCGCCGCTCAAAAATTTTACCAAAAAAGGGGGTATAGCCGTGTTGAGCGTGAGCTTATGCCTAGACACTGTTAACAAAGGTATTGTTGTTTGATTTTTTTGTGTTAATGTAGGGCTAAGAACACAAAAAAATCAGAAGGAATCTTTTTTCTATGGACCAAAAACGTTTATATCCCATCACAGAAGAATTCTTTAATTCCAC
>JBJTVN010000217.1:0-1235 GCA_046081225.1 Alphaproteobacteria bacterium | reverse complement strand
CTTTAGGGGCGCCGGCAATGGCCATGAGAATCCGCATAATAACCTAAGCAATCTTAACAACGTTGCTGGAATGGGCGCCGTGGGACAGGCTTTCAATGGCTTCCAGATAAATCTGAAACAATTGGTCTTCTTCGCTGCGCTCTTCTTCGCTTTTTTTGCGCCAAGTCACCAATTTGCGAATGACTTTTTTATCCAGACCTGTGCTGGCAGCCTCTTCATAAACGGCGGCGATGTCTGTGGCGATGGCTTTTTTTTCTTCTTCTAAATTTTCGATGCGCTCAATAAACGACAAAAGTTGCTTGGCGCTGGAGGCATCAGGGGTGGAAACGGTGGTCATACAGATCCTTTGACATTATGGTTATGATGCCTCACGTTTCCACACTTCCCATCAAATGGCAATCCCAAAAAAGTAACCAAAAGTCCCCCAAAATCATGTTGCCAATCCCCGTGGTTCTGCACGTTGTTTTTCAGGGTGCGGGTGGGGTGGGCAGAGGTTTGGTTTCGGGTTTGGTTTCGGATGTGTTTTGGCCTTCGGGTTGTGGTTGCGGGGGTGGCGTGGCTTGTGATTCCCGCATATCGCTGAGTTTGCCTGTTTTTAATTCCTTGCGATAGTCATCAATCAGGGTTTCCAGTGTGCCTATATCTTTAAAGGCCCCCGTCACATTTTTGGGATCCCCGATGAGATTCGGATTGCTCAGGGCCTGAAAAGGTTCATCCCACGGTGTTCCTTTTAACAAAGGGGCATAGCGGGAAAAGGCAGCGGAGAGTTTTTCCCTGTCTGCCCCGAAAACCAGCGCGGTGGCATAATTGACAATGGTGCGGGCGTCCTCTGGGGAGGCTGTCTTTGTGCCAGGTTTCACACGAATCATGGATTCCAACAGGGGAATCAGTTGATCATAGTTTTTTTCTTTCCAGTAAATGTGGGCCCGAATCTGGTTGGCTTCGTCTGAGGCATCATCACTCAGAGTTTGCAGAGCATCATCGTTCTGGTTTTGCATGGCCTGCGCTTCGGCCCGCAGGCGTTCGCGTTTTTCAAACAGGGCCACAGGAACATACAAATAATCGGATATGTTCAGGGCCTCAATGGCTTTTTCAGGTTGGTTGTTCAGCAGACGAATCATGGCCAGACGCATGCCCACACGGCTTTTTTCCTCGCCTTCTAAACGCTCGCGCACTTGGTGATTCAGCAGGTCCCCTGCCCTGTCCAACAGATCCACGGACACCAGACGATCTGC
>JBJTVN010000216.1:0-2850 GCA_046081225.1 Alphaproteobacteria bacterium | reverse complement strand
AAACCCCAAAACATGACCCCACAGAGAGAAATATACCCCCTCTCAACACCCCCTTTTTTCAAAATAACCCCAGCACACAACCCAAATCACAGGCGTTATGCGGATAACACCACATAAAAGCGGGTTGTTAGAGGTGCCCTTAATTTGCTCAAGAGGACATTATCAACTTGCTTTTACAGGGGCGGGGCGGGAAAAATACCGGACTGAAGACCGCGCAGCGGGCTGAGGGAGGATGATTTTTTCCGAACCGGCGCAGCGAACCCCTTGATAAAGAAAGAAAAATGCGTGGGTGGGAGCCCCGTTCTTGGCGCTTCCGGAAAAGGCTCCTTAAACTTTTATCTTAAATTTTATTCGTGATTTTGCCTGCACCGCCAACGCGAACCCCTTGCGCCATCACACCAAAAGCGCTTTAATCATTGTCCTTAACCGAGATCATACTACAAAACCCGAGGCTTAAGGAAGCCATCCAAAGCCAGAGGCGTGTTCCGCGATGTCTTTTTTGCCTGATTTTCTCGTATTTCACCTGCCCAGTGTGATGCAGGGGGCGGTGACAACGCTGCAGCTGGGTATGCTGTCTTTTGGCCTGAGTTTACTCATGGGGATTGTCTGGGCCATGATGCGCCTGTATGCCCCCCCTGTTCTGGCCAAAGCGGCACAGGGTTTGGCGTTATTTTTTCGGGGCATGCCAGAGCTGTTGATCATTCTGGCGGTGTATTATTTGCACGGACCCATTCTGGAGGTTTTGACATGGGGCCGCATCAGCCAACTCTCCCCCTTTGCCGCTGGCGTTTTGGCTTTGTCCCTTTGTTATGGGGCCTATGCCAGTGAAGTGATCCGTTATGCCATCATCACCATCCCCCCCCAACAGATCGAGGCCGCCGAGGCCTTCGCCCTGTCTACACAACGCCGTTTCCTTAGAATTGTCTTGCCGCAGGCCACCTTTCGATCGCTCAAGGGGCTCACCAATCTTTTGTTGTCGTTGCTCAAGGACACGGCCCTGCTGTCTGTGATTAGCGTGTCCGAATTGATGCGCATGACGAACCTCAGCATTGCCTCGGCCAAGCATCCTTTTACCTTTTATATGATCGCGGCGTGTCTGTATTTGATGATGACGTTTGTGGTCCTGTTCATCGTTCGTGTTTTGGACCGTGTTTATTTTTATCGTTTTATGAATGAGGAGCGCCCCTGATGCACCCCGAAACCCGTTTGGCCCATCTGGCCCGCGATGCCCGTCGTTTTGATGGGGCTGTGAATTTGCCCGTGATGCGGGCCTCTACGGTGCTGTTTGGAAGCACGCAGCACCTGAAGGACACAGAAAAAACGTGGTGGAACAAACACTATTATGGGCGTTATGGCCTCAGCCCCACCTTTGCCTTTGAAGAGGCCATCGCGTCCCTTGAAGGGGGATACAAAGCCATTGCCGTAGAATCGGGTCTGGCGGCCCTGACGTGTGCGTTGTCTGCGTTTTTAAAAAGCGGGGATCATGTGTTGATTCATGATGCGGCTTATGGCCCTGTGCGTCATTATTGTGATGATGTGTTGCGGCGTTTTGGTGTTGAGGTCACCTACTATCATCCCCATCAGGATATCGCCGCCCTGATCCGCCCCCATACCCGCGTTTTGCATCTGGAGTCCCCTGGGTCCCTCACCTTTGAAATGCAGGACATTCCCGCCCTGTGCGCCTTGGCCCAAAGCCACGGCATCATCACGGTTTTGGACAACACATGGGCCACACCCCTGTATTTTCAGGGGTGTTCCGCTGGTGTGGACGTGGTCGTCCATGCGGCCACAAAGTATGTGGTGGGCCATTCCGACGCCATGCTGGGGGTGATGGTGGCCAAAGAAGATGGGGTGTATCATACTCTGAAAACCAACGCCGCCCGCCATGGGCATCATGCGGCACCAGACGATATTTTTCTGGCTCTGCGGGGTATGCGGACCTTGGCCGTTCGGTTGGCCCGCCATCAAGACAATGCGAAACATTTGATGATGTGGCTGGCGGATCATCCGGCAGTGGCCCATATCCTCTCCCCCGCGCATCCCGATGATGCAGGGCATGCGCTGTGGAAAAGGGATTTTTCAGGGGCCAGTGGGTTGTTTTCCTGTGTGATGCATTTGGACTATCCGGCCCTGTGTCAGGTTGTGGATCGTTTGACCCTGTTTGGGTTGGGGTATAGCTGGGGAGGGTTTGAATCTTTGGCCATGCCCTTTGACATGCGCCGCGCCCGCACCGCCCAGCCATGGACCGAAGGTGCCGTGCTGAGACTCCACGCCGGTTTGGAACACCCAGAGGATTTGATCGGGGATTTGGCCCAGGCTTTGGGATAATGGGCGTTCAACCTTGTTCTACCACCCGCATAAAATCTTCCCACTCGCGGGGGGATAAGCCGGATGTAACTTGGTCTACCGCCTCGCCGCGCCAGAGTTTTTGCACCATGGCCACCATGGTTTTGGACAGATGGGCGCCGTGCAGGCGATACTCCTCAAAGGCCTCGGCCGCCACGGGCACCCACTGTTTGACAATGTCGTAAATCATATCGGCGTAGGCGCGAATTTCGTATTGCGCATGACGGTCCGCCCGCAAATACAGGAAATGAAACAGATTGTGCAGGTCGATTTTCCAATACCACTGGGTGTAATAATTCAGGGTCAGGTTCATGCGGGCCAGCTCTCGGGCCAGACCTTCGGTGCCTTCATTCAGGACATGGCCGGATTCGTCCGTGTTCATCAGGGCGATGTAATCATCATAACAGCGTGTGGCGTCCCGTTTCAGGATCTCCAGGACCTCTGCCGTGCGCTGGGGGGACAGAGGTTCGGGCTGGCGTCCCTGTTTGTTGTTTTGGGATTGGG
>JBJTVN010000215.1:0-5096 GCA_046081225.1 Alphaproteobacteria bacterium | reverse complement strand
GTTAACCTCTTCCCCTTCTTTCATCAAACCCATGGATGACACCATCTGGTGCATGCGGTCGCCCCCAAAAATCCGCATCAAATCATCTTCCAGGCTGATGTAAAAACGGGAAATCCCTGGGTCGCCTTGACGGCCAGAGCGTCCGCGCAGCTGGTTGTCAATGCGGCGACTTTCGTGGCGTTCAGTGCCCAAAACAAACAGGCCCCCTGCGGCCAAAACCGTGGCTTTGTCCGCCGCATATGCGCTGCGGGCAGAGTCTTGTTTGGCCAGATCATCCCCTGCCTCATGCAGCAGAGCCTCCAGATTGCCCCCCAGCTGAATGTCGGTGCCTCGACCCGCCATGTTGGTGGCGATGGTCACGGCCCCAGGCTTGCCCGCATGTTTAATGATTTCTGATTCCTGTTCGTGATAACGGGCGTTTAAAACCTGATGGGGTATGTTGTATTTTTTCAACGTTTTGGAAAACATTTCCGATTTTTCAATGCTGGTGGTTCCCACCAAAACGGGTTGTTTGCGGGCAAAGCAGTCTTGGATTTGTGTGACAATGGCGGCTTCTTTGTCTTTGGCGTCGCAGAAAATCCGGTCTTGGTCATCAACACGCTGCACGGGATTGTGTGTGGGAATGGCAATGACGGAAAGATTATAAATTTCTTCAAACTCCGCCGCTTCGGTCATGGCGGTTCCCGTCATGCCAGCCAGTTTTTTGTAACTGCGGAACAAATTTTGATAGGTGATGGACGCCAGCATGACGTTTTCCCGCTCAATGGCAACGCCCTCTTTGGCCTCTAGCGCTTGGTGCAGGCCATCAGAGAACCGACGCCCATCCATAATCCGCCCCGTAAATTCATCCACAATCATGACTTTGCCGTCTTTGACGATGTATTCCTGATCCTTTTGAAACAGGTGGGCCGCGCGTAGAGATTGCAAACTCAGGTGCAGCGTTTCGTTATATTCAATGTCATACAAATTGCCGCTCTCGCGTATCAATCCCGCCTTAATCAGGGCGTTTTCCAGAAATTCCTGACCTTCTTCTGTCAGGGTGACGGTGCGGTGTTTTTCGTCCTTTTCGTAGCCTTCGGGGGGGATGGTTTTCACCACAGCATAGATTTTTCGATAAAGCTCAGACGACGTGGTGGCCGGCCCCGAAATAATCAGGGGGGTGCGGGCTTCGTCGATGAGAATGCTGTCCACCTCGTCAATCAGGGCATAATACAGATCACGCAGGACCAAATCCTCGGCCTTCACCTTCATATTGTCCCTGAGATAATCAAAGCCCAGTTCATTGTTGGTGACATAGGTAATGTCGCAGGCATAGGCTCGTTGCCGCATCCGGTCATCCATGCCGCCGGTGATGCAGCCCACGGTCATGCCCAGAAACCCAAAAACCTTACCCATCCAGGCGGCATCGCGTCGGGCCAGATAATCGTTGACAGTAATAATATGAACCCCTTTGCCCTCAAGGGCCACCAGATAGGTGGGCAGAGTGGCCACGAGGGTTTTTCCCTCTCCCGTGCGCATTTCTGCAATCATGCCATGAAACAAAACAGTGCCCCCAATGAATTGGACATCAAAGGGGCGCAGACCCAGGGCACGCGTGGCGGCTTCTCTCACCACGGCAAAGGCTTCGGGCATCAGGGCCTCCAGCGGGGTTCCATTGTTTAATTGCTGGCGGAGAAGGGTGGTTTGATCCCGCAGGGTCCCATCGTCCATGGCTGCATAATGGGATTCTTTGGCCCGTGCGGCCTGGATCAAACCCTGTTGTTTTTTGACGTAACGGTCACTGTGATTGCCGAAAAAGCGGCGCAACAAAGCAGAGAACATAATGGATTCCTAAGGCTGAGAAAGCCTGCATGTTTATCACGGCGAAGCGGGCCCCGACAAGATTTTTAAAAGAAAAAGAAACATGGGCCAACAGAATGTCTTGACTTGCCATGAAAGAGTGAATAAAACCATCATCATGTCAAATTTTGGAATGGTGTTATGGCAAAATCATCGACAATCCTCGTTAAGCTGGAAAGCACGGCAGGGACTGGTTTCTTTTATGTCAAAAAGCGCAATCCAAAAAAATTGACAGAAAAACTGAAATTCCGTAAGTACGATCCCAAGGCCCGTCAACACGTGGATTTTGTCGAGAAAAAAATAAAGTAGAAAGGTTTTCCTATGCGTCGTAGTTTATTGTTTGTTGCCATTGCGGTTTTGGCTGTTGTCATTCTGTTGACCGTTGCCAAAGGCCCTGAGCAAGTTGCCGATGTGGTTGAGGGTTCTGAGGCTGTTGGCACAGCGCCTGCTGCTGAGGCTCCTGCTGGTGAAGAAGCCCCTGCGGCTGAAGCGCCTGCTGCCCCTGCTGAGCAGCCTGCTGCTGAAACAACCCCTGCTGCCCCTGCTACAGAAGCGCCTGCCGCTCCTGCTACAGAGGCCCATGCTGCCCCTGCTCCCGAAGCGCCTGCCGCGCCTGAGCAAAAGCAGTAATCTGTTGATTCCGCTCTAACAAGGAGGGGGCTATGGCACAGCGTGCTCGTTTGATCGTGATGTGCTTAGCCCTTGTCCTTGTTGTCGGGTTTCTTTTGCTGCCTTCGGATGAGGCTGACAAAAAAGTCTCCACCCTTCCTCCTTTCGGCGGTGACTTTTCTTTGAAAAGTCAGGCCGACGCTGATTTTTCCCTGTATTCTGTGCGGGGGTCTTTTGTTTTGATGTTCTTTGGGTTTACCCATTGTCCAGAGGTCTGTCCTTTGGGCCTGAAAAAAATGTCGGATGTTCTGGATTTGCTTCCCAAAACCTCTGCCGACCGTTTGGCTCCGATGTTTATTACGGTGGACCCTTTGCGGGATACGCCCATGGTTTTGGCGTCCTACCTGTCGTCTTTTTCCCCTAAAATTATCGGATTAACGGGCACAGAGGATCAAATTGCCGATGTTGTGAAACGTTACGCCATTTATGCTGAAAAAGTCCCCCTGAACACCCCAGCCCATGATGAATCCGGTCATATGGGGCACGGCGATTATACCGTAAATCATACCACCCATTTCATTTTGCTGGACCCCCAGGGCAATTTTGTCAAACTTTACGCCGATGACCTGACCGCCCAAGACATCCGGCGCGATCTGGCCTTGGTGATGGGGGGTGGGTGATTGTCAGAGGGCGTCTCCTTGTGATTGAGAGACTTTGTGATCCGCAATGCGGTTGAAATAATGAACGTCTTTTTCCATTTTGTCTATGATGTAGAAAGGTGTTTGTCCACCCCAACTTTTTCCACCCCAAAAACTTTTAATGGGAATGCCTTTGTCCAGATGAGGGGCTTTGGGTGTGATTTCCCCTTTATTGATTGATGAAAAGGCATACAATTTTGTCTCCCCAAAAATAAAAGCAACAGCGATCGTGCGACCAGTCCAGAGGGGTTCTGAGAGGGGGGATTGACGTCTCTTCCATTCTTCACGGTCCCAGAAATAATCCAAAAGAGAGGCATCCTGCTGTTCATAGTCATCGGGCTTTGTTTGACCTGCATCGTCAACCTGACAGATGTAATGCGTCGGTTCATATAAGTTTTCGGCCGTTTTCATCAGCTTTTCTTTTTTGAAATCCAGCATGGTACCAAGGACTTTCACTGAAAATTGTAATCCTGTGTCTGTTGTCAGGGTTACATGTTCAAAAGATTCAAAAACCCATTTATGTTTCCAGTATTGGGAATCCAGTTCAGAGTCTTCGGATAATTTACGCAAATCATCATTCCTCATGGCCACCAAAACATCAAAGGCATCCTGGCTGCCTTTGTGGAGGCTCTCAAGCGCATCTTTTTGAAATTTTTCAAATTTTTGTGTTTGGGTGTCTTGTTTTAGGTAAATAACAATGGATATAAACAATGAAAAGACTGCTAAAAAGGAACCCAAATGTAATTCATCAATCGCATTGGCTATCAGTAAGAGCCCTGGTAGTGCAAACAGATGCCAGTGCATTTGTTTTTTAAGAGAATCTGTGCGAAGTCCTTCGTGAAATTGCCATAGTTCAAATACAACGATTACTAGACCAAAACATAAGAAGAATAAGATGAAAGAGTTCATATATGGGCCTCTACAAAATCTATAAGGGTGCCTGCTTTAGCTTGTCACGCAAGCCTCTTTAGCCCCTTGCACCCGTTCAATCGTCCCCGTGGAACTATGCCCCTGCAGTGTGGGAAAAACATCCACGCGGCCCCCGCGGGCCAGGGTTTCTGCGGCCCCAACAATGGTGTCCAGGGTGTAATCCCCGCCTTTGATTAAATAATCGGGGGCGATATCGGCAATCAGGGCGGCGGGGGTGTCGTCTTCGAAGAGGACCACAGCATCCACGGCCTCCAACGCGGCCAGGATTTTTTGGCGCGTGATTTCGTCGTTGATGGGGCGGGTGGGGCCTTTCAGGCGTTTCACCGAGGCATCGCTGTTAACGCCCACAATCAAACGATCGCACCGCGCCCGCGCATAGGCCAGCAGCTGAATGTGGCCCAAATGCAACAAATCAAAACAACCGTTGGTAAAACCAATGGAAAGCCCCTGATCCCGCCACGTTTTCACATAATCCCCCACATCCTGCCGATCCGTGATTTTTAAATCGGACAGGGTTTCGGGGTGGCTTTGACGATAGGCGCGGCGGACCTCAAACGGCGTCAGGGTGGCCGTGCCCCGTTTCTGCACCACCAGCCCCGCGGCGATGTTGGCCAAATCCATGGCGGTTTCCAAAGATCGTCCTATGGACAGCGCCATGGCCAGAAACGCCACAACGGTATCACCGGCCCCCGTCACATCATACACAGACAGGGCGCGGGTTGGGCGATGCACAACGGTGCCCTGCCACACGCCCGTCATGCCCTGTTCGCTGCGGGTGGCCACCATGCCTTTGATGTCAAAGGTTTTCATAATTGTTTCGCACGCCGCCACAACCTGATCATCCGTGGCAACGGGCATGCCAGAGGCCTCTGCCAGTTCCTGACGGTTGGGGGTGATCAGGGTGGCGCCCCTGTATTTGTTATAATCTTTGCCCTTGGGGTCCACCAAAACGGGAATGCCTTGCGCGGCGGCCTCTGTGATCACAGCGTGGCACAGGGCGGGGGTCAACAGACCTTTGCC
>JBJTVN010000214.1:0-2278 GCA_046081225.1 Alphaproteobacteria bacterium | reverse complement strand
ATACGCTTAATCTCTGACCCAGTGCCATGCTCGGTGTCCTTTCTACAGGCTTTTTTCAAACCCTGTATGGCACGCTTTCCCCCTTTTTCCTCTCACTTTCTACCAAATCAACCCAATCTATCTAATTTTGCAAGGGGCTCTCCCAAACCCCTTTTACCCCCCTCCCCCCATAACATACCAAATTTTTCCCATTGACACCCATAATATCCCATGCTATCCCATCATGGTCCACAACAATAACGATACTCTGCTCTTTTGAACTGCGCGTCTTGTCCTTGGGATAGGGCGCGTGTCTTTTTAGGAATCTAGGGTTTAATTTTTGGGTTTTATGCTGTTTTTATCAACGTTTATCAATAAAGTTGATAAAAAAGGCCGCGTGTCCGTGCCTTCCCCCTTTCGCGCGGCCGTGTCGGGGACGTCGTTTCAGGGTGTGGTTTTGTTTCGTTCCTATAAACATGCGGCCCTCGAAGGGTGCGGCATGGACCAGATGGAGGCCATCTGCGGCCAAATGGATCATCTTCCCCTGTTTTCCGATGAACGGGATGCCCTGACGGACAGCATTTTTGCCGATGCCGTGCCTTTGGCCTTTGATCCAGAGGGACGGATTACCCTGACCGATGATTTGCAGGATCATGCGGGTTTATCGGAATCGGTGGCCTTTGTGGGCAAAGGGCGCATGTTCCAGCTGTGGTCGCCAGAGGCCTTTGCCACCCATCAGGCCGACGCCCGCGCCCGCGCCAAAAACCAAAACCTATCCCTGCGTCGGGGGGATTAAGTATGCATATTCCCGTCATGCTGGCCGAGGTCATGCGTTCTTTGGATCCCAAGCCAACAGGACATTATGTGGATGCCACCTTTGGGGCGGGGGGATACAGCCGCGCTCTTTTGCAATGGGGTGTGCGGCGCTTGGATGCCTTTGACAGGGATCCGTTTGTATTGCCATTGGCAGAATCGCTGAAAGCAACCTATCCCCATTTTCATATCCACCCCCAGTGTTATGGCACCATGGGGCAGGCTTTGGGGGCCTATACGGGGACCATTGATGGGATTGTGTTTGATTTGGGCATATCCAGTATGCAGGTGGATCAGGCAGAGCGCGGGTTTTCCTTTCTGCGCGAAGGCCCCCTAGATATGCGCATGAACCCGCAAGAGGGCCCCTCGGCTGCGGATGTGGTGAATCATTTTTCCCAAGATGACCTAACCCGTGTGTTTCGGACCTTGGGCGAAGAGCCACGAGCCAAAGCCTTTGCCCGCGAAATTGTGAAACAACGCGCCGCAACGCCCTTTGTCACCACAACCCAGCTGGCGGGATGTATTGCCGCCCTGTGTCCTGTGCCCACACGCACCCACCCCGCAACCCGCGTTTTTCAGGCCCTGCGTCTGTATGTTAACCAAGAGCTGGAACGGCTGAAGGATGCGCTGGATATGGCCTATGGCCTGCTGAAAACGGGTGGGCGTTTGGTGGTGGTGACGTTTCATTCCCTGGAAGACCGCATCGTGAAGACCTTTTTTGCCCAACATGGCAAAGCCCCCGCCACCAATCGCCATGATCCAGCTGTATTTTCCCCTGTGGCGGCTTTGGAGGCCAGACTCCTCACCCCGCGGGCCCTCACGCCCAGCGATGAAGAGATTGCCAACAATCCACGCGCAAGGTCCGCAAAATTGCGGGCTTTGCAGCGTTTATCACCCATCATGCAACAACAATAACAAAGGATGATTTTATGATGTCTTGGATGCGCGTTTTTTCTTGGGGATGTTTGATGATGGCCATGGTGGGTCTTTATGCGCTGAAATTAAACGTCAAAGACATGCAGGATCAGATTGCGGATTTGGACAGCCGCATTGCCCAGCGTCAAGAAAACCTGCATGTGTTAAAGGCTGAAATGGCCTATCTAACGCGCCCCGAACGCCTAAGCGCCCTGCAGCAGCTTTATTTTCCTGATATGAAACCCGTTTTGGCTCAGCAAATTACGCCGTGGCTGCCTGTGACCCCCCAACAACGCTCTGCCCCCACGTTGCTGGCGTCGCGGGATGCCTTTGGCGGCGACACGGCTTTTGGGGATATGCCCTGATGGGAAACTTCGCATCTGTTTGGCCTGAATTGAAGCCCTGATCAAAAACCTATGCCACACTTTTCAGTGTCAAAGCAAATTAGAAATGTCCGCTTTGAGCAAATTAAGAATGTCCGCTTTAGGTTTTTTTGAGTTGTGGGGGAATGGGTAGCTTTTTATCCATAAATCCACAGCCTTTTTTTCAGGGCTTTTTATAAAACCTTTTG
>JBJTVN010000213.1:0-1817 GCA_046081225.1 Alphaproteobacteria bacterium | reverse complement strand
CGTTGGCGTATTTTTCAGCTACAGATTGAATATCAACGCTTAAATTTTTATATTTCTTTGCAAATATAGGTTTAAAATCAGGAAAGAGTCCAAGCATATCCTCTGTCACCAAAACCTGACCATCACACCGCCCTGAGGCTCCAATGCCAATGGTGGGCACGGGGACGGTGGCGGTGATGTGATCGGCGAGGGCTTCCGGAACCCCCTCAACCACCACGGCAAAGCATCCCGCTTGGGCCAAGGCCGCCGCCCCCTCAGCAATGGCGCGGGCGGCATCATCGTGTTTTCCCTGCACTTTGAACCCCCCCATGGTGTTGACGTGCTGGGGGCGCAGCCCCACATGCCCCATCACGGGAATCCCCCGCGCCACCAGAAAGGCGGCGGTTTCGGCCATTTCCCCATGCCCCTCAATCTTAATCGCCCCCGCGCCTGTTTCCGATACAATCCGCGCCGCATTTTCAAAGGCCTGCGCAGGGCTGGCTTCGTAACTGCCAAAGGGCATATCCACCACCACCAACGCCTGACGCGACCCGCGCACCACCGCTTTTCCGTGCTCAATCATAACATCAACAGAAATGTTTAGCGTGCTGCTTTGTCCATACAAAACCATTGCCAAAGAATCCCCAACCAAAAGCATGTCCACAAAGGGATCCAAAAACGTGGCCATGGGATAGGTATAAGCGGTTAAGGCCACAATGGGGGTTTTTCCCTTCATGGCCCCTAGGGCGGGGGCGGTTTTTTGTGTCATGGGGTTGTTCCTGGGATTTTTCCTTGTGGTGGGGGGGATTGTTCTATAGTCTTGGGTCAAAAATGGAGACAAGTCAAATGATGGCATTCTTAAAATTGATCGACAGTGTCGTTTCACTGTATATCTGGATTTTAATTATCCATATTATCCTGAGCTGGTTGATTTATTTTGGCGTGGTCAACAGCAACAATCCTCTGATTCGCGCCCTGCAGGATTTTGCCCATCGCATCACGGAACCCGCCTTGGCATGGTTGCGCCGTCAGCAAACGCGCCTGATCCCCAAGCTGAATTTTGATTTATCCCCCATTCTTTTGATTCTGCTATTGCAGTTCGGGTTGAATTTGATGTGGGAGATGACCTACGGCCTTGATTAACCACAGCCCCGCATGATGCCTGAATCATTCCCCCTGACAGCGTTTTGCCAAACCATCCGCCAGATCACCCCTGATCGGGCCCCAGCGGCGACCCTGAAGGACGATGCCACGCCCGTAACGGCCATTGATTGTGCCTTGGAAACGGCCTTGCGGGCCTTGATTGTGTCCCATTATCCCCATGATACCATCAGGGGGGAAGAGCTGCCCGATCACATCGGCACCACCAACACCACGTGGATTTTGGATCCCATTGATGGCACCAAGGCCTTTGTGTGTGGCAAGCCCACCTTCATGACGCTGTTGGGCCGGCTGGAGGATGGCAAGCCCACCTTTGGTTCAGCGTATCAGCCATGGTTGGATGATGTGTTTTGGACGGCCGCGGGCCAGACATTCCATCGTCGGGGTCAGGGGGATGAGGTTGGGCTTCGGACCTCGGCGGAGACATCCTTGGCCAATGCCCGTGTGTCCACCACATCGCCCCATTTGTTTGGGGATGCCAACAAAGGCAAATTTCAGGCCCTGGAAATCTTCATCGACACCCAAAGACAGGCTGGGCGGGGCGGGGGCTTTGTGACCTACGGCGGGGATGCGTATCAGTATGCGCTGCTGGCGTCGGGGACGCTGGATCTGGTGTTGGAGGATCAATTAAAGCCCTATGACATTTTGCCATTGATTCCCCTGATGGAAAACGCGGG
>JBJTVN010000212.1:0-2249 GCA_046081225.1 Alphaproteobacteria bacterium | reverse complement strand
CCCTAGCGATTTTGCACCAATTGGGCTGTGTCCACTTTGCCTTGGGCGGCCATTTGCATTTCTACTTTGGCCACGGTTTGGCGGAAACGCTTCATTTCCGCGGTGGAGAGTTTTTCGCTGGTGGGCAGTTTAACGCTCTGGGGATTGACCTGAACGCCATTTTTCAAAATTTCATAGTGCAGGTGGGGGCCCGTGGACCGCCCCGTTGTACCAATAAAGGCCACCAACTGTCCCTGTTTTACCGTTTGCCCCAGACGCAACCCCTTAGGAAAGTTGTTGATGTGGGCGTAGGCGGTGGCAAAGGTATCATTATGCTTGATTTTCAGATAATTGCCGTAGGCACCAAATCGGCCCATATACACAACCCGACCATTTCCCGCGGCGCGGATGGGGGTTCCCCGTGGGGCGGCAAAGTCAATCCCTTTGTGCATTTTCGAATAGCCCAAAATGGGGTGCATCCGCATACCAAAGGACGAGGAGATTCTGACCCCATCC
This sequence comes from Alphaproteobacteria bacterium, assembly GCA_046081225.1. Taxonomy (GTDB): domain Bacteria; phylum Pseudomonadota; class Alphaproteobacteria; order JAJTHO01; family CANGYM01; genus CANGYM01. Next base: position 1,754 of record JBJTVN010000212.1, on the reverse strand, counting down.
ACAGGGGTTTTTAACAACGCCTTGCGGGTGGAACTTCCATCACGGAAATAAAACGCCGTGGTTCCATCCTTGGGTTTGTGGGCATAAATCCGCAAAAACCGATCATTCAAACGCATGGACGCATAGGCAATGTTGCGGCTGGAGAGGACTTTTTTGTTGTTGTCCTGAACGGTTTCATAAAACACACTGAACGTATTGCCCTCTTTGACTTCGCGCTGAAAGTCCACATCATAACTGAAGGCCCGAATCATTTCGATCAGGATATTGGTGGGCACGCCGGACTGGTTGGCGGCATCAAACAAACTGCTGGTGATGCGACTTTCTTTGTACACCATGGTGGTGGTTGAGGGCACAGACACCAAATCGGCCTTAAAGTCCTGCCCCGTGCGCTTTAACAGAACGATATGGGTGGGATCAGAAAGCAGGTAAAGGCCCTTTAATGTGGTTTTTCCCTGCAAAGGATACAGAAAATGAATGTCCTGACCCACGTTCAAATCGCGGGTATCCCACAAACGACGAACCGCCTGAGAGGCCTCGTGCACCTGAGAAGATGAAAGTCCCCGCTGGGCAAGAAGTTTGGCAAAGGTATCGCCGGACGATACGGTATAAACATCCTCTTTGTGGTCACACAAATAGGTCCAGATACTATGCCCCTTCAAAGAGGCCGACGGTTGCCCGTCCTGACGTTCTTCACAGGTTTTGGGGCGCTGGGCCTCCACAACAACAGGCACAGACGACGAAGAAGCATTTTCCACCACATCCGCCACTTCGGGCTCTTGATGCAGCAAGGCGGCCACGGCAAAAATCGCCAAAGGCACAAACAGGAAAAAGCCAAGACCGAGTTTTTTCATAAAAAAGGTTTTTCGCTTAGCACGGCTAACATATACTGACATTTGGGTCATTGTGTAAAGCCTAAAATGATCTGCCTTAAAAAATCATGAAAATAAAAATCACCTTAACAATTTTTTAAATAAAATGCAACACAAGAATCACTATTCCATAGCCGCCAATTTTTCCGCCTGATCGGCGGTGGTCAGGGCCTCGATCAATTCCGAAAGGTCCCCGTCCATGATTTCCGGCAGTTTGTACAGCGTCAACTGAATACGATGATCTGTCACGCGGCCTTGGGGGAAATTATAGGTTCGGATGCGCTCTGACCGGTCCCCGCTGCCCACCTGGGATTTTCGGGCGCCGGCGCGGGCTTCCATGGTTTTGCGGCGCTCTTCTTCGTACAGGCGGGCCCGCAAAATTTTCAGGGCTTTGGCTTTGTTTTTGTGCTGCGATTTTTCATCCTGCTGCTGCACCACAACCCCTGTGGGAATGTGGGTGATGCGCACGGCACTGTCGGTGGTGTTCACCGATTGCCCCCCAGGCCCGCTGGAGCGGAACACGTCAATTCTCAGGTCTTTTTCATGAATCACCAGATCCACCTCTTCCACCTCTGGTAACACGGCGACGGTGGCGGCCGAGGTATGAATGCGCCCACTGGATTCCGTATCCGGCACCCTCTGCACCCGATGCACACCGGATTCAAATTTCAACTTGGCATAGGCCCCCCGTCCCTCTAGGGTCATCACAACCTCTTTGACGCCCCCCATGCCTGTTTCCGAAAGCTGATCAATATCCACCCGCCAATGGTGGCGTTCGGCGTAACGGGTGTACATGCGAAACAAATCCCCCGCAAACAGGGCGGCTTCATCCCCCCCTGTACCGGCGCGGATTTCCACAATGACGTTGCGATCATCATCGGCGTC
>JBJTVN010000211.1:0-4115 GCA_046081225.1 Alphaproteobacteria bacterium | reverse complement strand
ATACCAGCCCCGCAAAACAACGGGGGATATGTTACGAAATGTAACCGAGGGGGGGTAATGGGTTATTGAGAGCCCTCACCCCGTGTGTTTGCCACATCTCCAGAATGCGCCACCGGCGTGGGGCTGGGTCTTTCTAGGGGGATTTTGCGGCCACAGGCAGACAGGCACAGCGCCGTCAAGGTCACAAACAACACAACACAACATAAGCGGCGCAAGGATATCATCAATGCTGACGTTCCACCATTTTCTTTTTGATGCTGCCAATGGCTTTGGCGGGATTCAGGCCCTTAGGACAAGCGTTGGTGCAGTTCATGATGGTGTGACAACGGTATAGTTTAAAGGGATCCTCCAGCGCATCCAAACGCTCACCCGTGGCTTCATCGCGGCTGTCGGCAATCCAGCGATAGGCCTGCAGCAGCACCGCAGGGCCCAGATAACGGTCCCCATTCCACCAATAACTGGGGCAACTGGTGGAGCAGCAGAAACACAGGATACATTCCCACAGGCCGTCCAGCGCTTTGCGCTCCTCTATGCTTTGGCGGCGTTCACTGCCCGCAGCGGGGGCGGTATCGCTTTGCAGCCAAGGCTTAATGGACTGATACTGGGCATAGGGCTGGGAAAGATCAGGCACCAGATCCTTAATCACAGGCATATGGGGCAGGGGAAAAATCCGCACCTCCCCATCAATGTCCGTAATTGGCTTTAAACAGGCCAAGGTGTTGCCGCCGTCGATGTTCATGGAACAGCTGCCGCAAATCCCCTCGCGACAGGACCGGCGAAAGGTTAATGTGGGGTCGATCTCGTTTTTGATTTTGATCAGGGCATCCAGCACCATGGGGCCGCAGGTGTCCAAATCCACCTCGTAGCCATCCACCCGCGGGTTGCTGTCCCCATCGGGGTCATAGCGGTAAATGCGAAAAATTTTGGTGCGACGGGCCGTTTTGGCCGCTGGAAAAAACCGCCCAACGGTCTAGGTTGAATTTTTCGGCAGAGCAAAGGCAACCATGAAAAAAAACCTCAGGTCATGTTATATGAATGGGCTGGTTCTTTTTGTCACAGATGGGGAAAAATCACAATCAAATTGTGGGGGAAATTGTGGGGGAAAATGTGGGGGAACGTGTATGGGCATAGGGGGATCTATGGGGGCTGTTTGTTCAATAGCCTTACCTCACGGCGTGGTGTTGGTGTTGGTTTTGGTTTTGTTTTCAAAAACCCCTTGTTTGATGGGGGTGACGGGTTGGCTGCGTTTGTCCGTTTCGGGGGCGTCCATATAGGATAATAAAATACCGATACGGCGGTTGATGGGGGCACTGGGTACTTCGGGCAGCAGGGGGTCCGTATCCGCCTTGCCCACCACTTTGTCAAAGCGCTGAGGTTTCAGGCCATAACGCTGCAACAAACGGCGGGTTGTGTTGGCCCGATCGGCGGACAATTCCCAATTGCCGTAATCGGCACTGGCGGATCCGCTGTTGTCGGTGTGTCCCGTGATTTGCACGGGATTGGGGACGCGGTCCAAAATGGGGCGGATACGCCTTAACAACATGGCGGTGTGGGGCATGGCGGCGGATTTTCCGACCTCGAACATGGGGCGTTTTTTGCTGTCCACCAACTGGATCAACAGACCATCTTTGGTCATTTCCAGAATGATATTTTCGGATAACTCTTTTAATTCCGGTGTTTTTTGGATTTCCTGCTGCAGGTTTTCCAGGGCTTTTTTCAGGGCTTTTTCTTGGGCGGCGCGAAAGGCCTCGGCCTCTTCGTCATTTTTATCAGCGGATTGTTGGGGGGTTGTTTTTTCCGATTCTTTTTGCTCGGCCCCAGGTTGGGGGGCTTCGGTGGGGTTATAGGCGGGAATTTGGGCCTCTTTGCTGGCGGTAACGTCCGCAACGGTAACACCATCCAAAATACTGCCCGCCCCACTGGTGCTTTCGGAAATGGTGGTGGGGGAAAAATAATTGGAAATGCCCTGACGTTGTTCTGCTGTTGTGGCATTCAGCAGCCATAACAGCAGAAAAAAGGCCATCATGGCCGTTACAAAATCCGCATAGGCCACCTTCCACGCCCCGCCGTGGTGGCCACCCCCCTGCACTTTTTTGACTTTTTTAATGATGATAGAGGGTTGATCGGCCATGATTATTTGGGCATTTGATCAATGGCTTGCTCCACCTCAGCAAAGGTGGGGCGAACGTGGGAGGGCAGGATTTTACGTGCAAATTCAATAGATATCGCAGGGGCGCCCCCCTGAAGGTGGGCCAAAAGGCCGGCCTTTATGCATTCCAGATAGGCCCCGTCTTCGCTGTAGGTGGATCCAATCATACTGGCCAAGGGCGCACAGTATCCATAGGAAACCCACACCCCCAAAAAGGTTCCCACCAAAGCCCCCCCGATCAATTTCCCCAAAACCTCGGGCGGTTCCGTGATGGCCCCCATGGTTTTGATCACCCCCAAAACGGCGGCCACAATCCCCAGCGCGGGCATACCATCGGCCATACCCTGAATGGCATGGGCGACGTTGTGTTGTTCTTGGTGGTGGATTTCCAGTTCACGGTTCATCAAATCTTCCATCACAAAGGCATTTTCACTGCCCAAAGACACCATCCGCAAATAATCACACAAAAAATCCACCGCATGATGATCATGATGAAACAGGGGGAATTTTTGAAACAATTCACTGTCGTGGGGATTTTCGATGTCTGATTCCAGTTTTAAAATCCCTTTGGATCGGATGGTTTTAAACACCAAAAATAACATGGACAGCAGCTCCACATAGTGGGCTTTTTTGTATTTGGGCCCCTTCATGGCGGCTTTGATGCCTGGCATGACCTTTTTCAGAACGGATTTCGTGTTGGCCGTGACAAAGGCCCCAATGGCCGCACCAACGATAATCACAACCTCAAACGGTTGCCATAAAACGGCCAAATGCCCCCCCATGGCGACGTACCCGCCCAAGGTGCATCCGATCACGATGATAAAGCCAACAATGACCTTCATGGAAACTCCAGATTCTGCTAGGCTATCAAAGCAAAACTCTATTAAAATTCCGTTGTCATGACCCAAAAACGTGTTTTCATCACAGGGGCGGCCCAGCGCATCGGGGCGGCGCTGGTGCATCGTCTGGCCCGTGATGGGTATGATGTGGTGCTGCATTATGGCACATCACAGGCGCAGGCGCAGGCCATACAAAATACGTTGCAGGCCCAAGGCCGATCCTGTGATCTCATCCAAGGCGATTTAACCAAGCCCGAAGCGATTCAGGCCATCCTACAGGCCGCCATCCCCTTGGCCCCCTTTGATTTGATGATTCACAATGCGTCCTTATTTGTGCCCGATACCTTGGCAACCGTGACGTGGCAGGGACTCACCGATCATTTGGCGGTGAATGCGCTGGCGCCGTTGATGTTGATTCAGGGCTTGGCGGACAAAACGGATCATATCGTCACGCTTTTGGATGCCCACGTCCATTGGCACCATCAGGATTTTCTCAGTTACACCCTTGGCAAGCATCTGTTGAGCCGTTTAACGGTGGATCTGGCCCCTGTTCTGGCCCCCAAAACCCGCATCAATGGCATTGCTTTGGGGCCCACACTTAGGGGTGTTCGGGAAAGTGAAGCCCATTTTCATACAATCATTCAAAAATCCAACCAAAAACAAGCCTCGTCAGTGGACGATGTCTACGCCGCCGTGATGGGTTTGCACAGCCATCCCACCACCACCGGAGCCATCATCAATATGGATGAAGAGGGTTGCTTGCAAAACAGGGAAACAGCGCCTTAATCCCGATGATACGGATGATGGGTGCGGATGCACTGGGCGCGGTATAGCTGTTCCATCAGCACCAAATACGCCAGCGCGTGGGCCAGGGTCATGGGGCCCAAAGACAGGACATGGTGGGCGGTTTTTAAAACGTCGGGATCGTGCCCCTCTGCCCCGCCGATGATAAAAGTGGGTTGGGGCCAACGGGACAGGGCCGCCGCGAAATCCTGTGTTCCCAACATCATGCCGCCCCTGTCGAGGGCAATTATGGTGCCTTTGGGGGGCAGAATTTTTCGGATGCGGTCCCCTTCATCGCGCAGACCTGCCGGCCCCTTGTGCAAACTGGGGGGCAACGTCAGGAT
>JBJTVN010000210.1:0-3392 GCA_046081225.1 Alphaproteobacteria bacterium | reverse complement strand
AAAAAATCAACGAATTCTTCGACAAAACCTTCCCCGAAAACGCTAAACACTGGATCGACCGACTCTCGGACAACTTCCGTGTCCTTAACGCCCCCCTTGCCTCAACCTAAAACAGTACTCTTCATTTGCGAGGGGTATATTGTGTTGGTGATGGGTTAGTTTGGATGGGCTTTTGGCCTTTTTGGCTTCGGATTGATGGAATTGGGCCAAAAAAAAGATCCATCCCATTGATGCTGGTTTGTCCGGTTTGACAACCACAAAACAACCATACAAACGATTGCCACACCCCCCTCCTATACTCTATCCTAAACATCCCCCCAACCCCCAAGGCCCCCCATGACCCTCCCCCCCCCCTTTGTGATGATTGTGGCGGCGGGGGATGGGGTTCGTGCGGGATTGCCTGTGCCCAAGCAGTATTATGGGGAACCCTCCCCGCTGGGGCGGGTTTTGGCGGCGCTATCGGGGCATTATCCCATACTGGTGGTGCATGGGGCGCATCATTGGGTGTGGATTGAACCCCTGAGAGCTCAATACCCCAATGTTCATTTTTGTGTGGGGGGCGATACGCGGGCGGATTCGGTGTTGTGTGGGCTGAGGATGCTGGCGCGTGCGGCCTTCCCCGCCCTATCCCCCCATGTTCTGATTCATGATGCGGCGCGGCCGTCGGCCCCTTTGGCGTTGTTTGCGCGGGTGGCGGCTTTGCTGGAACAGGGGCATCAGGCCGTGTGCCCCGTGCTGCCCATCAGCGATACCCTGTGCCACAGTGATGGACAGCGTTGGCAGGGGGCAATGGATCGCACGGGGATTTACCGCGTTCAAACACCCCAAGGGTTTGACCGCGTGGCCCTGAACGATGCCTTTGAGAAAACGGGCAATGAACCCTTTACGGACGAGGGTTCCCGCATGCACGCCGCCGGATACGCGGTGCATCTCACGGACGGGGCCCCCGAAAACACCAAAATCACCAGGCCAGAAGATGTGGTGCCCTCCCCCCCCCAAAAACAAGCCCGTTGGATCACCGGATGGGGCTTTGATGTCCATGCCTTTGATCCCAGCAAACAGACCATTACGCTGTGCGGCCTGTGTTTGCCGGCCTCGCAGGGGTTGTCGGGGCATTCGGATGCGGATGTGGCGCTGCATGCCTTAACGGATGCTTTGCTGGGGGCCTTGGCCTTGGGAGATATCGGGGATCATTTTCCCCCCACGGATCCCGCGTGGCAGGGGGCGGATTCCAGACTCTTTTTGGGATTCGCGCTGCAACAGCTGGCCCAGCATCAGGGGGTTCTGGAGCATGTCGATATCACCATCATGGGGGAAACCCCCAAAATTGCCCCCCATCGGGACCGTTATCGAAGCCGTTTGGCGGAGCTGTGCGCCTTGTCCCTGAATCAGGTCAGTGTGAAGGCCACCACCACGGAAAAACTGGGCTTTTTGGGCCGCAAAGAAGGACTGGCCGCCCAGGCGGCCGTCACCGTACGCTTTGGGGGGGAATAAGCGCATGCCCACCCCCGCCGCTGTCCCCGCCATTGCGGTGGAGGATCTGTTTTTTTCCTATTCCCCAACAGAAGCGCCCATTTTAAAAGGGATCTCCCTGCGCGTGGATGCAGGGGATATTGTCATTATGACGGGGCCGTCGGGGTCGGGAAAATCAACCTTTTTAACCATTGTGGGGGCCCTGCGCCACGCCACACAGGGGCGGGTCCGTGTTTTTGGCAAAAACCTGATCGGGGCGTCGGCGGAAACGATGTTGTCGGTGCGGCGGCAGATGGGGTATATTTTTCAAGAGCATAATTTGCTGGAACCCCTCAGCGCCCTGCAAAACGTCAGCATGACGTTGGAGCTGGACGGGGCCCTGAGCGAACACGACCGCCACCAACGATCCGCAGAGATGCTGGCCAAGGTGGGCCTGTCAGGGCATGAACACAAAAAACCCGTGGCCTTGTCGGGGGGGCAGCGGCAAAGGGTGTCCATCGCCCGCGCCTTGGTGGGCAATCCCAGAATGGTGCTGGCGGATGAACCCACGGCCTCGCTGGACAAGGCCACTGGTCAGGCCTGTGTGGAGGTCCTGAAGGCTCTGGCCCTGGAAAACGGCACCACCATTTTTCTGGTGTCCCATGATTACCGCATTTTGAATCAGGCCCACCGCATCATCGAACTGGACGATGGGATGATCCGGAGTCCCTCCCAATGACCCATCCCCCCTTTGTTTATCATGATGGACAGCTGCGCCCCGCCCATGATCCGGTGATATCGTCGCATCATAATGGGTGGCGGCTGGGGGAGGGGTTGTTTGAAACCATCTTGGTGGTGCAGGGAAAACCGTGGAATACCGCCGCGCATCTGCAGCGCCTGCGCCGTGGCATGGTGTTTTATGGGTTTTCTGAGGTTGATTTTGATGCTGCGATGACGCTGGCGCAGGATTTAATCCAGCGCAATGGGTTGGGGGATGGGTATTTGCGCTTTTTAATCACCCGCAGGGGGGATGATGCGCCCCGTTTGGGCTATGGCTGCAGCGAAGACGCCCTGACCCTGCCCCCCGTGGTCACCATCCAAACGGTGGCGGCGGCCTTTCCGCCCCCCATCAAGCCCGTGTCGTTGTGGCCCAGCCGTTTTGTTCTGGTCAACCCTGCGCCCTGCAAAACCTTTAGCAGTCTGGTGTACAGCCAAGCCCTGAGAGACGCCCGCGCCCATCAGGCCACCAACGCCCTGCTGCTGAATCCGGCGGGGATTGTGTGCGAAACGGCATCCGGCAATCTGTTTTGGATACGGGGGGGGACGCTGTATACGCCGTCTCTGGATTTGCCCATCATCCCCGGGTGCGTGCGGGATGTGGTGTTATCGTTATGGTCTGGCCCCACAGAAACCGGCCACTTCACACCACAGGACCTGCGGGCCGCCGAAGCCGTCTTTATGACCAACGTGGGCGGCCTGATCCAACCCATCACCACCCTGAAAGGCCCCCACCCCCACCACTGGCCGCTGGATGAACGGGTTTTGGGGGTGAGGGGGGATTTGGTGAGGGGGAGAAAAAATTTGCCTTCGGGTTGTTGTCCTTCTGTATTCTAAACAACGCTTGATGCCCAATGGAAATTGTCTATACTCCTGAAACAGAAAAAACTTTTTGTTCAGATAAAAGCATGTCAAGAGATATAAAACCTCAGCATTCTAAAGCAAGAATTGATCTTGCAGGAAATAATATCCGCAATAACTGTGCACAAGATGAAGATATTAAAATAATTGAAAACTGGAGAGCATCCCATAATCATATTCTCAATTCTTGGCAAGCGACGCTCAGAAATAGAATTTCGAAATTAAATTACAATGTTGTTTTTGCTCAGAGATTAAAGCGAAGAAAGACAATTTATGACAAGTTAATCCGCGAGCCCAGCATG
>JBJTVN010000209.1:0-3723 GCA_046081225.1 Alphaproteobacteria bacterium | reverse complement strand
GCGGGCGTTTTCGGGCAGTTCCCCCTCAATCTGGCGGCCACGGCCAAAATCTTTGGGTTTTTTACGAATATAAATCATGGGCAGGTTCAGGCGATCCGCCAGCATGGCCGCATAGGGAATACCCGCCGTTTCCCCCCCCGCAATGACGTTGATGGTGTGACGAGCGATCAGGTCTCGGGCTTTGTCCGTCAGGGAGGCCATCACCAAAGCCCGCACATCGGGATACGATAAAATTTTCCGCGCATCCACATAAACAGGGCTGGTTTTGCCCGAGGTCAGGGTATAGGGCGCCTCGGGGGACAGGCCCACACAGCCTGTTTTCAGCAAAGCTTCAGCCACGCAACGGTACGTCATAATTATTTCCATTCTTTCCAAAATCTGGGCATAAATAACACCAAAATGGCCAAAAATTCAAGTCGTCCGGCGATCATGGCCAAGCTCATCCACAGTTTAACCCCCTCGCTGAGGGGTTTCAGGCTGCCCGCAGGGCCCGTGATATCCCCCAATCCCATGCCCACACACGCCAAAGAGGAAATGGCCATGGCCAAAGCCGTAACCATATCCAGTCCATAGGCGGCAAACACCAACGAAAAAAACGCCGCCACCAACAGGTGAATGAACAAAAACGACACCACAGAATCCACCACGTTTTGGGACAAAACACGGTTGTTATAATACGGCAGAAAAACCCCGTGGGGTTGCAGGAGTTTTTTCAGCTGAATCCCAATCAGGCGCACCATAATTTGCACCCGAAAAATTTTAAAGCCCGAGGCCGCCGATCCAGCGCATCCCCCAATAAACATCAGCATGTAAAACACAACAAAGGTTAACGGTGCCCATGTCATATAGTCCCGCGAAAAAAAACCAGTGCCTGTCATGGATGATGTGGCGTTAAAGAGTGTTGTTCTAAAAATCTCAGAAAACGATAAATTTCCCGTTTCGCTAAGGTATCGGATGAGGGCAAGTGCCACAACACTGCCGATCAAAATTTTAAAAAAGGCCCGAACCTGGGGGTCTTTGTAAAAAACAGAAAGATCAAGTTTTGGCGATAAGCATCTGAAATAAAGCGTAAAAGGCAGTCCCGCTAAGATCATGAACAAAGTGCCATTCCATTCCACCAGAGGATAATCCTGAAAATGGCGAAAGGATGTGTCGTGGGTGCTGAATCCGCCAGCGGCCACTGTACTCATGGCGTGATTGACGGCATCAAAGGCGGACATGCCAGCATAGCGATACCCCAAAGCGCACAGGATATTTAAGACAATATAAGTAATCAGGATGGTCAGGGCCAGACTGCCCACGCGGGGCATGAATTTGTCACTGACGTCAGAGGATTCCCTTTGAAACAGCTGCATCCCCCCCACACTCAGCATGGGCATAATGGCCACCGCCAAAACAATAATCCCCACACCCCCCAAAAATTGCAACAAAGAACGCCACAACAGCAATCCAGGTTGCAACGCATCCAGACCAGAAATCATGGTATAGCCTGTGCCTGTCAGGCCGCTGGTGGCTTCGAAAAAAGCCTCAACAAAACTCAGGTTCAGGCTGGACACCATAAAGGGAATGCCCCCAAAGGCGGGAAACAAAAACCATGTGGCCACGGTAAAAATAAACGCCTGTCTGAGGGTGATGGTATTGAGGGGGGCGCGGTTGATCAGCCCCATAAACAAAGCCATGCCACTGGTTAACAGGGCGCTGATTAGAAAAATCGACCATTCCCCATGACCAGAAACATAATCAAAGGCCATGGGAATCAACATCATGACCGCCAACGCCTGCAGCAGAATCGAAAGCACGTAAAAAATCGGGCGAAAAGGATTCATGAGGGGGTTTGGGGGTGATGCACAGAGGGCTCAGCGAGGGCTTGTAAAACCGTTTCCGTATACCGTTCAGACACATTGTGGGTTGTGATGACGGCCAGATGACTGGGGGGGGCATCCTCTGCGCCGTGGGATGCGGGGGTATAGGCCACCAAATGCAAATGGGGGAAATGGTTGCGAATCATCTCGAGAATCAAATGCTTTAATGCAGGCGTGGGTTGCGTTAGGGCGATGACTTGGGCGCGGTCCCCACCAACAGCCTCCAAAACATCATGGTTGATAGAGGCAACGTGAAATGTCGGCAAAAACAACTGTTGACCCAAAATACAATTGCTTTTGTTGGTGTCCAAAATCACAAAGGGCTTGCTGGCGTGGCTCAGGGCTTCGGTGAGGTTTTTACCTTCCTCTGAAAAGCCAATAATAATGGCGTGATGCTGCAAATCCTGACAGGAAACGGCAATATCATTCAGGGCGATGGAATCCACCGCCGCGATGACATCCGGATGGTCAAAACGGGAAAGAATGGCATACACAATGGGGGTTAAAGCCATACTGAGGGCCACAACCACCATAATGTTTGACGATAATGTGGGGTCAATCAGATCCCCCCCCCGTGCCAACGCCAACAGGACGAAGGCAAACTCCCCCCCCTGACACAGCAAAATCCCTGTTTTCAGGGCGCACGAAGACGGCAGATCAAACAAACGGGCTATCCCATAAATCAAAATCCCTTTGACCATCATCAGGGCCAACAGCATGATGCCAATGGAAAAAGCATTATAGGCCACGGCACTGAAATCAATCCCCATGCCCACGGTCATAAAAAACAGGCCCAGCAACAGCCCCTGGAATGGCAAAACGTGACGGGCCACTTCATGGCGATATTCTGTCTCTGCCAGTGTCATGCCGGCAATAAAGGCCCCAAGGGCCATGGATAAGCCAATTTGCCCCATTAAAAAACTGACAGACAAAATCACCAACAGGGTTGTGGCGGTGAAAATCTCTTCGTTTTTTGTGCTGGCGACATAACGATACAGGGGCCGCAAACCGTAATGGCCCAAAATAAAAATGGCCACAATGGCAATGGCCGCATCCAAAAAGGTTTCCCCCACCACCAAAAGCAGGGAATGCTCGGCGTTTTGTTCCTTTGCCATCAGCATAATCAGGGTCATGAAAAAGGCCGCACAAATATCCTGAAACAACAGGACAGAAAACGTGGCCCGACCGTGGCGGGCCCGCAGCTCTTCCCGCTCGCTGAGCAGCTGAATGCCCATGGCGGTGGACGACAGGGCCAAACTGGCCCCAACAATGATCGCCGTGTTCATAGGCAGACCCAAAAACAAACACAGGGCCGCAATCAAAAATCCAGTGGCCAGAACCTGCATCCCGCCCAGTCCAAACACCAGTGTGCGCATAACCTTCAGACGCCCCAAAGGCAGTTCCAGCCCCACCATAAACATCAGAAAAATAATGCCCAATTCGGAAACATGCTGAATGCGCACAATGTCATTGACATACCCCATGGCATAGGGACCAATCGCCGCCCCCGCCACCAGATACCCCAAAACGGGGCTGAGTTTCATCTGCTTAAAAATCGGGGCAATGGTCAGCGCCGAAGCCAACAGAATCATGATTTCTGTAAAATAGGGAATGGCTGTGGGCAAGGGGGACTCTCGTTTTTCAATGATTTTTTTAAGTGTCTTTTAAAGACTCTAAACCCCGCCGCCCCGCTTGACAAGGGAAACAAAAAACAGCTTTGTGAGCCCCTTGCAAAATTAGATAGATTGGGGTGATTTGGTAGAAAGTGAGAGGAAAAAGGGGGAAAGCGTGCCATACAGGGTTTGAAAAAAGCCTGTAGAAAGGACACCGAGCATGGCACTGGGTCAGAGATTAAGCGTAT
>JBJTVN010000208.1:0-12401 GCA_046081225.1 Alphaproteobacteria bacterium | reverse complement strand
CTTCGTCTTTATCGTGCTTATTTGTCCCATGTTCCGCCTGAGGATTTGAAATGTATTTCGGCCACAACCTTGCAAAATCATGTGGATGGTTTGTGGACCCTGATGCAGGATCGCCCCATCCATTCTGGGCCGCGTATTCATACCTATCACGTGGGAACCAGCCTGACATGTATCAACATTATCAACGATGATATGCCGTTTTTGGTGGATTCCGTTACGGCGGCCATTAACACCTTTGGCTATCCTGTTGAGCTGTTGATTCATCCCGTTTTGTCGGTTAAACGCAGCGCCTCTGGTCATTTGGAAAGCCTTGAGGAAAGTCCCGCTGCCGGTGGTGCCTTGGAATCCGTGATGCAGGTGCATCTGCCCTTTATTCCAGGGTCCAGCGATGTGACGGCCTTGGAATCGGCTTTGCACCAAGTGCTGCAGCGCGTGAAAGAGGCCGTTTCGGACTGGAAATCCATGTGCGATCAGGCCAAAGCGGCGGCAGAGCACCTGTTGGCCGCCCAAGGGGAGATGTCCGAGGAAACCAGGCATTTTATCAGCTGGATGCTGGCCAACAATTTTACCTTTTTGGGGTATCGCAGCATGGACCTTGCGCAGGGGGCCGATGGTGCTGTGGATTTGACCACCAATCATCAAAAAAGTTTGGGGGTTTTGAAAGATCCTGCTTATTCCCTGTTTGATATTCGGCGCTATGGGTCCCATTTGCCGGATGCCATTGTGGATTTTCTGCGGGACCCTGCCCGCAGTATTCATTTTGGCAAGTCATCCCATAAATCCCAAGTCCATCGCGCCACGTCCATGGATGTGGTCAGCGTCAAACGCTTTCATCCCAATGGTCAGGTGGCAGGGGAAGAGCGTTTTGTGGGGCTCTTTACCTCCCAATCCTATTACGCGGCCCCCGAAACTGTGCCCATTTTGCGTCAAAAGGTCCAGCATGTCATCGAAAAGGCCCAAATGGACCCCCATAGCCATAATGGAAAAGCCCTGCTGCACGTTATCCGAACCTTCCCTAGGGATGAACTGTATCAAATTGCATCGGATGATCTTTTCACCATGATCCTTGGGATTTTGAATCTTCAGGAAAGACAGCGGGTATCCCTGTTCCTGCGGGAGGATGTTTTTAAACGCTTCATCGCCGCCATCGTTTTCGTTCCCCACGATCGCTACACCTTAGAGGTGCGGAAAAAAATTGAGTCTATTTTGTGTTCAACCTTTCACGGCCACCTAAAAACCAGCCACGTGGCGGTGGAAGAGTCCATGTTGACCCGTCTTTATTTTGTTATTGAAACGGACCCCTCTCACTGGCCCACATATGATGTGAAAGCCATTGAAACAGAGCTGCAAAATGCGTCCCGTCGGTGGGTGGATAATTTAAAGTTGTCTCTTTTGTCGTCGTCATCCCCCGAAAAAACCCATGATTTGTTGAAACATTACGGGGATGCTTTCCCCCTGAGCTACACCGATACCTTTTCCGCCAAAGAGGCCATCGAAGACATTTTCAGATTGGAAACGCTGTATGCCGATGGGCAATTGGATGTGCACCTGTACCGCCATGCGTACATGCAGCTGCATCATTTCCATGTGCGTCTGTATACCATTGACAATCCCTTGGCCCTTTCGGACATGTTGCCGGTTTTGGAGTCCCTTGGCCTGTCCGCCGTGACGGAACAAGCGCACAATGTCCTGCCCACCCATCATGAAACGGGCTGTTGGATTCATGATCTAGAGGTTTACAAATCAGATAAATATCCCATTGATATCAAGTCTATCGAGCAAAATGTTAAATCCGCAATTCAGGCCATCTGGCGCCGCGAATGTGATTTGGATGCCCTGAATGGTTTTGTGGTGCGTTTGGGGTTGCCTTGGCGGGATGTGAATATCCTGCGGGCGTATTTAAAGTATCTGATGCAGTCGGGGCACCCTGTGCAATACGCCACCGCCATTGATGTTTTGCATCACAATGTGGATTTCGTATCCTGTTTTGTAAATCTTTTTTACTGCTATTTTGATCCAAAGGGTTCTGTTGAGGCCACCGCCCATGCTGAGCATCGCCTGCGCAGTGTTCTGGAGAAAGTCACGGGGGTTTACGAAGATCGGGTCCTGTCGGCCCTGACGGTGTTGCTGCGCTCTACGCTGCGGACCAATTTCTTTCAGCGGGATGCAGAGGGTCAGCCCCGCCCTGCCCTCAGCCTTAAGCTCCGCTCCACCGAGATTCCTTTCTTGAAAGAGCCTCGGCCGTTTGCGGAAATTTTCGTTTACAACACCAAAATGGAATCTGTGCATTTGCGCGGGGGGCCTGTGGCCCGTGGGGGTATCCGCTGGTCAGAAAGACCCGAGGATTACCGTCAAGAGGTCCTGGGCCTGATCAAAGCCCAGTTGGTGAAAAACGCCCTGATCGTGCCCACGGGGTCCAAGGGGGGCTTTATTGTCAAGCGCCCTGCCGATGCCAGTGCCCAATCCTTAAAGACTGACGTCGAAGCGGCCTATCAAACCATGATGCACAGCATGTTGGATATCACCGACAGCATTGCGGCGGATAAAAGCATTGTTCATCCCGTTGACGTGGCCCGTCGGGATGCCGATGATCCCTATTTGGTGGTGGCTGCGGATAAGGGCACGGCGACGTTTTCCGATTTGGCCAACGGGTGCGCCCAAGCGCGTCATTTTTGGTTGGATGATGCCTTTGCCTCGGGCGGCAGTGTGGGCTATGACCACAAAGCCATGGGCATCACCGCCAAGGGCGCATGGGAAGCCGTCAAGCGCCATTTCCGCGAATTGGGGCGGGATATTCAAACGCAGGACTTCACCGTCATTGGCGTTGGGGATATGTCGGGGGATGTGTTTGGGAATGGGATGCTGCTTTCGCCGCATATTCGCCTGCTTGGGGCCTTTAACCACCAGCATATTTTTGTGGATCCCAACCCCGATGTGGCCGTGAGTTTTGAGGAACGCAAACGCCTGTTTGAAACCCCCCGCACGCGGTGGACAGATTATCGGGCAGAGGCTTTGTCCACGGGTGGGCGCATTTATGAACGAAATGTTAAAGAAATCACCCTAACCCCTGAAATCAAAGCGTGCTTTGGCATCAAAGATGATGTGGTACATCCAGATTTTTTGATTCAGACCATGCTGAAACACACGGTGGATTTGTTGTGGTTTGGGGGCATCGGAACATTCATTCGCGCCCCCCACGAAACCGACAGGGATGTGATGGACAAGGCCAATGACAGCCTGAGGATCTGCGCAGATCAACTCCGCGCCCTCGTGATTGGCGAGGGGGCCAACCTCGGCATGACGCAGGCGGCCCGTGTGGCTGCGGCCTTGGCCGGCGTGAAGCTGAACACCGATGCCATCGACAACTCAGGGGGTGTGGATTGTTCGGACCATGAAGTCAACATCAAAATTCTGCTGACCGCCCCCGTGCGCCGCGGCGATATGACGCTGGCGGAGCGCAATGACCTGCTGGCCTCCATGACCGATGATGTGGCCCGTTTGGTTTTAAGAAACAATTATTTGCAAACACAGGCCCTGTCGTCCTTAGAGCACCAAGGGGCGGCGTTGGTTCACCCCTTAAAAAAACTCATGCGCTATTTGCAGGATCGCGGACAACTCAATCCTGCGCTGGAGGGCTTGCCCGCCGAGGCCACGCTGGATGCACGCCTAGAACAGGGATTGGGTTTTGTTCGGCCCGAGCTGGCCGTTTTGTTGGCCCACAGCAAAATTGCCCTGAAAAAAGACCTGCAAGGCACAAATTTGCTGGAAGAAGAGCGCATGTTGGAGGATGTGGCTCTGTATTTCCCCGCCCGTTTAAAAGAACGCTTTGCGGAGGATATGAAAACCCATCCCCTGAAAAAAGACATCATCGCCACCTTTACGGCCAACAGCATGATCAACCGCATGGGGCCCCATTTTGCCTTTTCCATGCAACAGGCGGTGGGATGTGAATTGTGTGATGTTGTGCGGGCCTATACCATCGTGCGGGAGGCCTTTCAGCTCAGAGCGCTATGGCATGAAATTGAGGCTTTGGACAACAAAGTCTCTGCCAGCACCCAGCATAAAATGCTTTATTACACAACGCGTTTGGCCAATAATGCCATTGTTTGGCTGTTGCGTCAGCACACCCAGGGCACCCTTGCGGTTACGGAGTTGGTGAAGAAATTCCGTCCCCTGGTTCAGGAATGCAGCCGCCTGTGGCCAGAGCTGTTGATGGGCGAAGAGCGTATCGTTGTGGAAAACACCCAAAAGGCCCTTATCGAGGAAAAGGTTCCCGACAGTTTGGCCCAGCGGATTGCCATGCTGCGCCCCATGATGGGGGTTTTGGATGTCATTGCGCTGGCGGAGCAAGCCCGCGCCGACCTATCCAGAGCGGCCCAGACCTATATGGTTGTTTATGAGGCCCTCTCTTTGCATCAGGTTCATCATCTGTTGTCCCGTCTGCCCTCCCCCACTTTGTGGGATCAACAGGCGAGGGATGCCTTGCGTGCCGATCTGTATGGCGCCCAACGTGATTTGGCGGCGCGGCTGCTGGCCCTGTCTGGCACCGCGCAACAGAGGCAGGCAGCGTGGCTGGATCAAACAGAATCCCAAAGAAAGCAGTTTTTGGGGATGCTGTCCCAAATGGATGAAACCCATGTTCACCTGTCCAATCTGGTGGTGTTGATGCGGTTTTTAAAGGCCATGGTGGGATAAGGGTCTGTATGATCGGACTTACGCCCATCGTCATTGCGAGCCTCCGCAGGAGGCGTGGCAATCCAATCTTTCCCGTGGCGGTATGTCAGGATGGATTCGCTGATTGCGCCATGAAAAAGATTCTGCGTAAGCCCTGTATCATTTCCTCTCCGCAATTTGGGGCTTTGCATGTTGGATAAAACCTTTTCCCCCGCGGTGTTCGAGGGAAAACAGTACGCCCGCTCTTTGAACGCGGGGGCCTTTGCCTTGCAGGGCGAGGGCGAGCCCTACACCATCATGATGCCCCCCCCGAACGTCACAGGGGCCCTGCATATGGGGCATGCTTTGACCTTTACGTTGCAGGATATTTTGATTCGCTATCACCGCATGCGGGGCCGCGCGGTGTTGTGGCAACCTGGGACCGATCATGCGGGCATCGCCACACAAATGGTGGTGGAGCGTTTGTTGAATGCCGAGGGCATCACCCGCCAAGAGTTGGGGCGCGATGCGTTTTTAGAGCGTGTCTGGGCATGGAAAGCATCATCGGGGGGTACGATTGTTTCGCAGCTGAAACGTCTGGGGGCCTCCGCCGATTGGCCGCGGGAGCGCTTTACGTTGGATGACGGACTCAGCCAAGCCGTGCGGACCCTGTTTGTGTCCATGTATCGTGATGGGTTGATTTACAAGGATAAACGCCTTGTGAATTGGGATGTGAAATTACAAACGGCGTTGTCGGATCTTGAGGTTGTCTCTCAGGATGTGGACGGGGCCTATTATCATATCCATTACCCCTTTGTGGAGGGCGCGGGGGGCATCACCGTGGCCACCACGCGGCCGGAAACGCTGCTGGGGGATGTGGCGGTGGCGGTGCATCCGGACAATCCCAACCTGAAATTTGCCATTGGTCACCATCTGCGCCTGCCTTTGACCAACCGCATCATTCCCGTGATTGCGGACACGTACGCCGATCCCGAAAAAGGGACAGGTGCCGTGAAAATTACCCCCGCCCATGATGGGAATGATTTTGAGGTCGGGCGGCGGCATGGTTTGCCTTTGATCAATATCCTGAATACCGATGGGACTTTGAACGATGCCGTGCCGGAAAGATTTCAGGGTCTGGAGCGTTTTGCCGCCCGAAAAGCCGTGATTCAGGCCCTGGAAGACGAAGGGTTTCTGGTGAACATTGAACCCACGCGCCACGCGGTGCCTTATGGGGATCGCTCGGGCACGGTGATTGAGCCCTTGTTGACAGAGCAATGGTACGTCCGCGCGGATATTCTGGCCAAGCCTGCCCTGCAAGCGGTGGCGGAGGGGATTGTTCATTTTGTGCCCCCCTCATGGAAAACCACATATGATCGGTGGCTGGAGGACATTCAGCCCTGGTGCATTTCCCGTCAGCTGTGGTGGGGACACCGCATCCCCGCGTGGTATGACGAAGATGGCGCCGTTTATGTGGCGGAAACAGAGAACGAGGCCCGTGCCTTGGCCGGTGGCAAACCCCTCACCCAAGATCCCGATGTTCTGGATACATGGTTTTCGTCGGGATTGTGGCCCTTTTCCACCCTTGGCTGGCCCCATATTCCTGATGACCTTAAGGGGCATTATCCTGGGTCCGTTTTGGTCACGGGGTTTGATATCATTTTCTTTTGGGTGGCCCGCATGATGATGATGGGGATTTACGCCCATGCCAAGGGGGGCGGTTATCATGACGCCCTGATGGCGGGCCAGCCCATTCCCACCGAGGCTTTGGCGGCGGCGGTGCCCTTTAGGGATGTGTATATTCACGCGCTGGTGCGGGATAAACATGGACACAAAATGTCAAAGTCCAAGGGTAATGTGGTGGACCCGCTGGATTTGATGGACCGTTACGGCGCGGATGCTTTGCGCTTTACCTTGGCCATCATGGCGGCCCAAGGGCGTGATGTGAAATTGGACACCGCCCGCATCGAGGGTTATCGCAACTTCGCCACCAAACTATGGAACGCCGCCCGTTTTGGGGAGATGAACGGATGTGTGTGGGATGCCACCTTTGATCCCCAAACGGCAACATTGGATGAAAACCAGTGGATTATCACAAAACTCACCGATACGCTGCGGGCTGTGGGATCGGCACTGGACGGATATGCCTTTGATGAGGCCGCGCAGGCCCTGTATGCCTTTGTATGGCACGAATTTTGTGATTGGTATGTTGAGTTTGCTAAGACCATTTTTATTGCAAAAGAAACATGGACAGAAGAAGAAAGCCATGAAACCCGAAAAACTTTTTCTTGGTGTTTAAGGCAGGTTTTGTTGATGCTTCATCCTTTTATGCCGTTTATTACAGATGAAATGGCGGAAGCTTTGGGCCATGTTGATCATCCTTTGACGGTGGAGGCTTGGCCAAAAACCATGGATCTTTCGGAAGATTTTATCGGTGCGGCTTTCCTGGTAGAAAAATCCTTGAAACCAAGAATAGAAGGCCTGCGTTCGTTTCGGGGGTTATTGGGCTTTGCGCCGCAGGAAAAACTGGTTGTTTATGCACGTGCCGAAGACATCATGCGTTATGCCAAGGACCATCTGTTAGCCATGGCAAACTGTGACATTACGTCAGAGGCTTTCCCCAAAAACGGATACAAAGTGCCCTACTCCTGGTTGCCAGAGGCTTTTCTTTATCTGTCCCCCACCACGGATATCGGGCCTTTGAGAGAACGCTGGCACAAAAAAATGGATGCAACGCAAAAAGACCGCGTCGCTGTTATGGCCCGCCTGAACAATCCCGATTTTATGGCCAAAGCGGGGGACGAGGTTGTGTCGGAACACAGGGCACGTCTTAAGGGATTTGATTTGGTCGAAAAGACCCTAAAATCCGCAATTGAGGCTGTGACCCCCGACACAACCCTTGCTAAGCCCAAGGTGCCATCGTAAAGTGGCATGTCTTATACATAACAGGCCCAGACCATGACCATTGTGATTTATACCAAAGCCATTTGCCCCTATTGTGTGCGGGCCAAGGCCCTGTTGACGAAAAAGGGGGCGACGTTTCAAGAGATTGATATCACGGATAAACCAGCCCTGCGCACAGAAATGATTGAAAAAGCCAAGGGCCGAACAACCGTGCCGCAGATTTTCATCAAGGGCAAGCACATCGGCGGATGCGATGATTTGCACGCGCTGGAGGATCAGGGCAAGCTGGATGCGTTGCTGAGATCATGACAGAGGGCGACCGTTTGGATGTGCAGCCCGTTCGGGGTATGCGGGATTATGTGGGGGCTGAGGGGGGGCATCTGTTGTCCCTGTTGGCCGTGTTTTGGGAACAGGTGGCTTTGTTTGGCTATACCCCGTGCCTGACCCCGTTGTTAGAGGAGGCAGGGGTGTTTTCCCGCTCTCTGGGGGAAAGTTCGGATGTCATCAGCAAGGAAATGTATACCCTGCTGGATCGCGGCGGGGATCCCCTTGTCTTGCGGCCCGAAGGCACAGCGGGCATTGTGCGGGCTTTGCTGTCCAATCGCTTGCATCAGGATATGCCGGCTCATCTGGCCTATGCGGGGCCCATGTTTCGGTATGAACGCCCTCAAAAGGGCCGTTTGCGTCAATTTCATCAGGTGGGCGTGGAACATTTCGGGGATCCCTCTCCAGAGGCCGATGTGGAATCGTTGCTGTTGTCGTGGCGGTATCTCAGGGCTGTGGGCGTGGCGCAGGATGCGCGGTTGCAGATCAACACCCTGGGGGATCACGAAAGCCGCGCGGCGTTTCGCCAGTGTTTAATGGACCATTTAACCCCCGTGGCCTATACCCTGAGTGCGGACAGCCAGCGTCGTTTGCAAACCAACCCGCTGCGGATTCTGGACAGCAAAGACCCCGCCGATCATCAGGCCTTAATCGGGGCCCCCACGTTACAGGATAGGCTGACCCCCGCAGCGCGGGATCATTTTGATCGGGTGTGTCAGGGATTAGAGGCCTTGGGTGTGCCTTTTGAGATCAATCCCCGCATTGTGCGGGGGTTAGATTATTATGTCCACACCACGTTTGAATGGGTCCATGGGGGCTTGGGGGCCCAAGGAACGGTGCTCGCAGGGGGGCGGTATGATGGTTTGGTGAAAACCATGGGGGGGCCAGATTTGGCCGGTGTCGGATGGGCGGCGGGGCTTGAGCGTTTGATGCTGGCCACCCTGCCCCCCGTGCCCCTCCCGCCCTGTGTGGTGGTGATGCCAGAGGATGATGCCCCCGCCCGTGAGGCCCATCCGTTGGCCGAGGCCTTGAGAGATGCGGGCGTGTCTGCCATGGTGTGGGCCGAGGGGTCCATGAAAAAACGTCTGAAAAAGGCCGCCCAGCGCAGCATCCCCCACGTGGTGTTTGTGGGCCAAGCCCCTGAGGATACAGGGACGGTGCGTTTGAAGGTTATGGCCACAGGGCAGCAGCATACCCTGTCCCCCGCGCAGGCCGTGACGTTTTTAACAGGGGGGGCGTTGTGAAAAAACAGGCGTTGTGTTTTTTGGCGTTCCTGATGGTCATGCTGCCTCTGGTGGGGATGGCGTGGGCCGAGCCCAGTTTTGATACCCAGCTGCGTCAGTGGAACAGCCAACTGACGGCCATTGATCGGGGCATTGCCAAGAGTGATGATGCCCCCACACCCGATCAGATGCAAGACTGGCGCGATACCCTGCGCACCATCCGTGCGCAGGCCAAAGACCAGGCGGATTTGGCATCCTCGCAAAAGCAATCCCAGACCGATTTGTTATCGGCTTTGGGGCCTGACCCTGAAAAGGGGGAACCCGTGGATTATCGCATCGAGGCCCAGCGCAAAAAGCTGAAAAACACCATCGTGGAAATCGACAGCCGCAACAAACGGGCCACGCTGGTGATTTCAAAGGCGCAGGAATTGACGAATCTGCTGGATGATTTGCAAAAAAAAGCCCTGCGGGATACGTTGTTAACGCGGTTGGATTGGTCAGCGTTTTCTGTTGAGGACACCATCAAGGATGGTGGGGCGTTTTTTGCCACCTTCGCGGCATGGGATCGCGTGGCCATGGTGGTGTTGGTGATGGCCATTTTGGGGTACATTCAAACCCAGTTGCCCCCCGTATCGCAAAAATTCATAGAAACCGCAGGGGCCCTGAACACGCGGCGTTTGTTTTATGCGTTGATGCTGGCGGTGGCAACCTTCGCCCTGCGGGTTCATATGTTTGGATCGCAGGGGGCTGTGCATGATGTGGGCTCTGTGGTGTTTACCATGGCGCTAGCCAGTTCCATGTGGGTTGTCCTCAGTCCCCTGCGCTTTCGCGCCCCCCGTGATGAAGAGGATGATTTTCACACCGAAAAAAAAGCGGATCACACGTGGATTGGCAATGGCTTTTTGTTTGTGATGCGTTTGGCGTTGGTGGCGGTGTTTCCGGCGATTTTGCTGGGGTATGTGTCGCTGGCTGTGTATCTGGCGTTCAATGTGACGGTGACCCTTGTGGCCGTGTTGTCCTTTGGGGTGCTGCGGCATTTGTTTTTATGGATGATGCGCCGCGTGACCAGCGGGAAAGATGGCGGGGCTTCGGGGGAAAAATCCGCGCTGGGGATTGTGATTTTAGAGCCTGTTTTGGCCCTGTTTCTGTTCATGGTTTCCCTGTCATTCTGGGGCATGCCCCCCAAAAGTTTAGAAGCCTGGCTGGATCAATACGGCAGCGGCATCACCATCGGAAGTGTCACCTTTGATTTTCTGAACATTGGATCGGCCATTGCCATTTTCTTTATTCTGTATGTGGCCACCCGCATTGCCCAGTGGTTTTTTTCTGAGCGTGTTTTGCCCTATACCCGTGTGGATGGGGGGTTAAAAAATGCTGTGCATGCCTTAACGGGTTATGTGGGAATAGGCATTGCCCTGTTATCGGGGATGAGTGCGCTGGGTTTGAACATGGAAAATCTGGCCATTGTGCTGGGGGCCTTGTCTGTGGGGATTGGGTTTGGGTTACAGGCCGTCACCAGCAATTTTATTTCAGGGATTATTTTGTTGTTTGAACGCCCCATTCGCGTGGGCGATTGGATTGCCCTGGGCGAGCATCAGGGGGTGGTGCGCAAAATCCGTGTGCGATCCACGGAAATTGAAACGTTTCAAAATGCCTCGATCATCGTGCCGAACTCTCAGTTGGTGACGGAAACGGTGACCAACTGGATGCTGCACGATACGGTGGCCCGTTTGGATGTGGCGGTGGGGGTTTCCTATGACAGCGATGTTAAGCGGGTGAAGGAGATTCTGATTGCCGTGGCCCAAGAGCACCCCGAGGTCCGGCGCAAGCCCCAGCCCTTTGTGTTGTTCAAGGATTTCGGCGAGAGCGCCCTGCAGCTGGAGCTGCGCTGTTTTGTGAAAAATGTCTTTTCCATGCAAGGCGTGGCCAGCGATATCCGCACACGGATTTATGAACGGTTCCAGAAAGAGGGGATCGAAATCCCCTATCCCAAGCGGTCCATTCATGTTACGGCGGATCATCCGGATGCAAAAATTTTGGCGGGGGCGTGATGACAGATGCGGTATCGTTTTTGGTGGATTTGATCCGTTGCCCCAGCGTAACGCCCAACGATGCGGGGACGCTGGATAGGATCACCGCGTGGTTACAGCCCATGGGATTTACCTGTGTGCGTTTGCCCTTTGGGGCGGGGAAAGACCGCGTGGATAACCTGTTTGCCCATCGCGGGCAGGGGGGGCCCCATTTGTGCTTTGCGGGTCATGTGGATGTGGTGCCCACGGGGCCGCTGCAGGATTGGATTCATCCCCCGTTTTCGGGGACGCTGGATCAGGGCAAAATCTGGGGCCGTGGGGCGGCGGATATGAAGGGAGCCATTGCTGCCTTTTTGGCCGCCCTGCACACGATCCCCCAAGACCACAATGGCACCCTAAGCCTGTTGTTGACGGCGGATGAAGAGGGCCCTGGGATTCACGGCACCAAACCCGTGCTGTCGTGGTTAAAGGACAATCACTTACTGCCCGACATGGCTTTGGTGGGGGAGCCCACCAGTGGCAACGCCGTGGCCGATACCATCAAAATTGGCCGTCGGGGCAGTTTGAATGCCGTCATCACGGTGCATGGGACGCAGGGCCACGTCGCCTATCCCCATTTTGCCCATAATCCGCTGCATGATGCGGTGGCGATTTTGGGGATTCTTTTGCAGCAGCCGCTGGATCAGGGGCATCCGCATTTTGACCCCTCGGGGTTGCAAATCACCAGTGTGGATACGGGCAATGGGACCACCAACATCATTCCCCCGTCATGCACCGTGCGGTTAAACATACGGTTTAATGCCCATCATACGGCCCAGAGTCTGTCGGATCACCTGCATCACGCCTGCCAGCGGGTCCTGCCGCAGGGGCCCGCAGCGGGTCCCCATTATACCCTGACCACCGATTGCTCCTCCGAGGCCTTTTTTACCGACGCCCATCACCCCCTGGTGCAAACCGTCACGCGGGTGATTCAGGACATCACGGGCACCCCCCCCGCCCTCTCCACCAGCGGCGGCACATCGGATGCGCGATTCATCAAGGATTACTGCCCTGTCGTCGAGCTGGGCCTGCCCAACGCCACCATCCACAAACTCAATGAACATTGCGACGTGGGCGACCTGATGCGCCTGTCCCAGATCTATGCGGGTATTTTGGGGGTGTGGTTGAAAAAAAACCCTGTCAAAGCAAATTATACCCCTCGCAAATGAAGAGTACTGTTTTAGGTTGAGGCAAGGGGGGCGTTAAGGACACGGAAGTTGTCCGAGAG
>JBJTVN010000207.1:0-2920 GCA_046081225.1 Alphaproteobacteria bacterium | reverse complement strand
ATAATGGCTGACCTTGGGAGGCCTGCCTTTCCAAATATAAGACTCTGTTATTAAAGGCAATATTGTGGAATTAAAGAATTCTTCTGTGATGGGATATAAACGTTTTTGGTCCATAGAAAAAAGATTCCTTCTGATTTTTTGTGTTCTTAGCCCTACATTAACACAAAAAAATCAAACAACAAGACCTTTGTTAACAGTGTCTAGCTTACACCATGCATTCAAACAGATTGCTTGACGAGGGGATGCGAGCACACTAGGACAGATTTTAGTTTAATATATATATATATGCGTCAAGCATTTTATTGAAATTGTTAAAACCAAAAATCACTGCGGGGTTTCTGGGGTTTTGGGGGGGGAGGGATCGCCGTTTGCCGGTGGTGGGGCGTTGGCCTCAGTCAGGGTATCAAAGGCCCTTTGATACCACACGCTGTCGTTGGCGTTTTGGGCCAGAACGGCGGCGTTGCGGCGGGCTTCCTCAACCAGGCCCACGGCCAGATTGGCCACCACCAGACGATACAGGGCCTCTGGTACGTGGGATGTTGTATCATACTGTTTGATCACCGTCTGGAATCGCCGAATGGCCGATGGATATTCCTTTTGTTTCAAATAAAAGCGGCCGATGTCCATGTCCTTGCCGGCCAAATGATCCTGCGTCAAATCCCGTTTGAATTTGGCATCACGGGCGTATTGGGAATCGGGGAACAGGGTGTAAACGGCCTTCAGCGCATCATCCGCCTGCTGTGTCGTCAATTGATCCCGCCCCACATCCACAATTTGTTCGTACAGGCACAGGGCCTTCAGGTAATAGGCATGGTCAATCTGGGCATCGGCGGGATACAGTTCAATAAAACGATCCAGCGTTTGCAGGGCGTCTTCGTACCGGCGCCCATCGTATTCCACCTGCGCTTTTTCCATCAGGGCGACGTTGATGTTTTCCCAAT
This sequence comes from Alphaproteobacteria bacterium, assembly GCA_046081225.1. Lineage (GTDB taxonomy): Bacteria > Pseudomonadota > Alphaproteobacteria > JAJTHO01 > CANGYM01 > CANGYM01. The sequence goes on along the minus strand of JBJTVN010000207.1, from coordinate 1,979 downwards.
AGGGGTAGTTTTTTTCCAATTCCTCATAGCGTTCGGCGGCTTTTTTGTATTCTTTGTTGGCCACGGCCTCTTTGGCTTCGGCATAGACCTGATCGGGGGTTTTTTCGATTTCTTTTTCTGTGGCCTCGTCCTTTGTGCTGGCACAGGCAGACAACACAGCCACCAAGGCCAAAACCCACACCATCCGGCCCCAACCAACAGGCCCCTTTGTGTGATAAGGATTGTGTGTCAAAATCATGGCGTCCCCCCGTTATGGTTTTTATGATGCTGGCCCGTTATACCAAAGAAATCCTTTGGGGGGGAAGGAAAAACAAAGGCCCAAAAAACGTGCCTTTGTCTTGAAAGGTTCCTGCCGCAGCCCTATAGTCACACCCTATCCCCCCAATCCCATGGTTTTAGGATTTTTTTATGAGCAAGCCCTACACCCTCTATGGTTGGCACACCGTTCTGGCCGCCCTGAAAAATCCGAATCGCACGGTGAATCAGGTTTGGGTGAACGAAAGCGCCAGAGACCGGCTGCAAGACGAAGGCCCCCAGCAGTGGATTGATCCGCGCTATGTGCGTTTGGCCTCCACCCAAGAGTTGAACCGTAAAACGGCCGATGGCGTGCATCAGGGCATTGCGGCGGAGGTTTTTCCCCTAGAACAGCCGGATTTGGAGGATCTGTTGCCCGAGGCCTCCTTATTCCTGATGCTGGATCAGGTGACGGACCCCCACAATTTTGGGGCCATTGTGCGAACGGCGGCGGCCTTTTCCGCCGATGCCATCATCGTTCAGTCCCGCCACAGCCCGTCCGAGGGGGGTGTTCTGGCCAAAAGCGCCAGCGGCGGTTTGGATCATATCCCCATTGTGTCCGTTGTGAATTTATCCCGCGCCATGCAGGATTTGAAACAGGCGGATTTTTGGACCATTGCCTTTGATTCCGCGGGAAACGATGCCTTTGACCCCAGCCGTCTGGGGGCCAAAAAGGTTTTGATGATGGGGGCGGAGGGCAGGGGGCTGCGCCCCAACGTGGTGAATCATGCGGATATTGTGGTGCGTTTGCCCACCAATCCCGATTTTCCCAGTTTGAACGTTTCCAACGCCGCCGCCATTGCGCTGTATGCCTGTCAAGCCTGAGGATATCCCGTTTCTGGACCCAAACGGAAACCCCATCCCCCTGTACAGCCCAGAGGGTTTTGCGGCCCTGTCCCAGTTATGGCTGAAGGTGGGATGGTCGGTGGGGTATCCCTTTGCCCAGTCGTGGATGGGCTTTCCCCTGATTCAGTTGCCGCAGGATGTCATGCGGATGCAGGCCCTGATCACCCAAGAGCAGCCCACCCTGATCATCGAAACGGGGGTATCCGGCGGCGGGTCGTTGGCTTTGTATGCCCATTTGGCTTTGGGTTACGGCGGGGCCAAGGTGATTGGGATTGAAAAAACCCCGCGGCCCCAACAGATGCAGGCCCTGACCACCCATCCCATCTTGGGTCCCCATATCACCGTGATTCAGGGGGACAGCGCCGATCCCGTCATCGTATCGCGGCTGCGGGAACACACCCAGCCCCACCATTGGCAGCGCGTGTGTGTCATTCTGGACAGCAGCCACCGGTATGAACATGTCTTAAAAGAGCTACGCCTTTACGGCCCCCTAGTGACAATCGGCAGCTTTATGATGGTGATGGATGGGGCTCTCAGGGACATGGCCCACGTCCCCCACGGCAAACCCCGCTGGGAAACGGACAACCCCCACCGCGCGGTGCAGGATTTTTTGCAGCAATCGGCAGATTTTGTTTTGGACCCCCACGGCATGGAACCCCACCCCGACCTGACCCTGTGCCCCCAAGGCCTGCTGCGGCGGGTGGGATAACGGGGGGGTACTTCTATACATCGTCATACCGGACAAATGAGCGTTAGGGAATGCAGATCCGGTATCCAGCGCCACTGTCAAAAGGCGTAGCCTTTTGCCTTTATTCTAAAAAGTCTAAGGAACAAAACGC
>JBJTVN010000206.1:0-5923 GCA_046081225.1 Alphaproteobacteria bacterium | reverse complement strand
AAGGCTGTTTGAAGAAGACGTATTTCATGCCCAAAACCCGCTCTTATCACAAGGATCTGATGCTGTCGTTGCAGGATCCCGCTGAGGCCGCCGCGTATTTGAATGCGTCTCTGGCCGAAGGGTATGACGTGTTCTTTTTGGCCCTGAAAGATGTGGCGGAGGCCGCAGGCGGGATGTCTCATCTGGCTAAAGTTACGGGCCGCAGTCGTGAAAGTTTGTACAAAACCCTAAGCACATCAGCAAACCCCCACTTTGTTGGCATTGGCACCATTATGGATTCTTTAGGATATCAAATGACTGTGACCCCAAAACATCATATTAAGCGTGGGTTGGCAACGCCCGTGTCTTGACGTTAGCTTGGCGGGGGAGGATGAGGTTTAAAATTTAGGCAATGTGGATTTGCCCCCTAAACATCATGCTCCAAAACCAGATGGGTGGGGATTAGGGTGCCCTGCAGGCAGTTGGCCTCCAGCACGCTCAGCAAAAAGGTCCAAAACAGGCGGTGGGTGTTGCCGTCGGGGTGGCTGCGCAGGTCTTGGGCGTGATGGTCCAAAGAGGCCCGCAGCAGTTTACACGTGCGGGCCATGTCTTTGGGATAGGCTCTTTGCTCTCGCACCCGCAGATAGTTTTTTTGGGTTATGCCCAAAAACGCCTCTTGGGACATAAACTGCGCGTTTTCATACCCCATGAAGGACCAGAAGTTTGGTGGGCTGTTTTTGGGGATCAGCGTGCCCCGTTGGGGGGGCGCGGCCTCTGAAAAGAGGATTTGTACAATGCAACGGCCCTCGGGCCGCAGCATATCTTTGAGTTTGTAAATAACATGCTCCCACTGATGAGGGGGGATGGTTTCAAACAGATGATTCACAACAATAAAATCATATCGTCCCTGCAGGGTGGTGTCGTCAAAAATATCCGCCGTGACCCGTTTGTCAAAGCCACGGATCCGCATGTCCTTTTGCAGGGTCTGTTTTTGCAAATGTCCATGGGTTAACACGTGCAAACGGCTGGTGGCGTGATTTTGGGAAAAAAACGACGCAAAGGCTCCCATGGTTGGCCCCACATACAACAGGGCATCATAATCCCGCAGCATCATGGCGTCTTTGATGGTTTGATAGCGCCCTTCAATGGCCTGATCCAGCGTTTCCACCAACCCGTCAAAAAAACCGGCACCAAAGGACAGGGTTTTCCCCATCCATACCGATAAAAAATCGGGATGAAACAAAGAGAGGGGATACCGCCGCGCGGGGCTGAGGGGCGTTGAGAGTCCTTTGGTGAGGGCATCCAAAAGCCGTTTGTTGCTGACCACCAAATACACCAACAACCCGATGTTTTCGCTGGTGATATCCCCGCGCATCCAGCTTTCGAAAAACCCGAAGATTCCCCGCTCTAACAGCGTGGCATAGACGGATGGGGTACGAAAAAACACCTTGGCTGTGACCCCCGGCAGGGCCCCGCGCAGGGTTTCCTCGGCATCGCCAGATTCCACAATGTGCAGAGTGCCCATATCAAGGCCAGAGGCCAGCAGGGCCAAACAACGGGCGCGGGGATCAGGGGATGTCATGGGGCCTCAGGCGGTTGATAGTTTTCATCGTGTTTGGCCAAAACGCGGGTGGCCACAAAAATACCCTTGTTATCAAAGGTCCCATCCACAATGGCCCCCTGTCCCATCTGAAACAAATCAGGCACCAGACCGTGATAATGCACAACCTTATGGGCCGTTTCGTCGGATAACGTAAAGGTATGGTTTTGCCCATCCACCTGCCACGCGGTGACCTGTCCCCCCATGCGGTACCAGCGCTGGGGGTCGGGGTGGGACAGTTGGCTGGGCTTTGTGTAATACAGCAAACTGTCCTGATTATAAAACAACCCCAAAAACGCCACCCCCGATAACGCAAGCAGCGTGATGCCAAGGGCGATCAGGCGCAGGTGTTTGGGTTTCATCAAGCAACCGTTTTTTCCGCAGGCTGGTAAATCTCCCCACCCGTATCACGGAATTTCTGGGACATGTCCTGCATACCTTTTTTGGCATAGTCCCGAACCTCTTGCGTGATTTTCATGGAGCAGAATTTGGGCCCGCACATGGAGCAAAAATGGGCCACCTTGTGGGCCTCTTTGGGCAGGGTTTCGTCGTGGTAGGCCCGCGCCGTGTCAGGGTCCAGTGACAAATGGAATTGATCCTGCCAGCGGAAATCAAAGCGGGCTTGGGACAACACATCATCCTGCCAGTGGGCGCTGGGGTGGCCTTTGGCCACATCGGCGGCGTGGGCGGCGATTTTATAGGTGATCACCCCCACCTTTACGTCGTCGCGGTTGGGCAGGCCCAAATGCTCCTTGGGCGTGACATAACACAGCATGGCTGTACCAAACCATCCGATCATGGCGGCACCAATGCCGCTGGTGATGTGATCATAGCCTGGGGCAATGTCGGTGGTCAGGGGGCCCAAGGTATAAAAGGGCGCGTCGTGACACAGGCGTTGCTGGTGGTCCATGTTGATTTTGATTTTGTGCATGGGGACGTGGCCGGGGCCCTCGACCATCACCTGACAATCATAGTCCCACGCGATGCGGGTGAGCTCGCCGAGGGTTTCCAGCTCGCCGAATTGGGCCGCATCGTTGGCATCCGCCGCGCAGCCTGGGCGCAGGCCATCCCCCAGCGAAAAGCTGACATCGTATTGCCGCAGAATTTCGCAAATCTCCCGAAAATGGGTATAGAGGAAATTTTCCTGATGATGGGCCAAACACCATTTGGCCATGATGGACCCGCCCCGACTGACGATCCCTGTGATGCGATTCGCAGTTAAGGGCACGTAGCGCAGCAAAACGCCCGCATGAATGGTGAAATAATCCACCCCCTGTTCACATTGTTCAATCAGGGTGTCGCGGTAGATGTCCCATGTTAAATCCTCAGCCACGCCGCCCACCTTTTCCAGGGCCTGATAAATGGGCACGGTGCCAATGGGCACGGGGCTGTTGCGTAAAATCCATTCCCGAATGGTGTGAATGTTGCGGCCCGTGGATAGGTCCATAACGGTATCCGCGCCCCAGCGAATGGCCCAGACCATTTTTTCCACTTCCTCCGCCACCGAGGAGGTCACGGCAGAATTGCCAATGTTGGCGTTGATTTTCACCAAAAAGTTCCGCCCGATGATCATGGGCTCCACTTCAGGGTGGTTGATGTTGCACGGGATGATGGCGCGGCCAGCGGTCACTTCGGCGCGAACAAAGTCCCCTGTTAAGGTTTCTGGAAATGTGGCCCCCCAGCCTTCGCCGTCGGCGGGGCGAAAATCCTGCGTCAGTTGGGCGCGGGCGAGGTTTTCCCGTGTGGCAATGTAGTCCATTTCAGGAGTAATGATGCAGGCTTTGGCATAAGCCATCTGGGTGACGGCTTTGCCCGAAAGGCGGGCCCGCAGGGGCTGATGGGTGATGGGGAAGGCTTCAACTCTTTGTTTTTCAGACACAAAGCCATTGTCCGCCGGTTGAATCTGGCGCCCTGTATAGGGTTCCACATCACCGCGATCGCGAATCCAAGCGTCCCGCAAACGAGGCAGGCCCGCGTCAATATCAACGGTGGCGGCAGGATCGGTATAGGGCCCCGAGGTATCATACACCCGAAACATAGGCACCCCAGCCCCCGCGCTGAGTTCAATATCCCGAAACGGCACGCGCAGATCAGGCCGCCCCTCTGGCGGCAGGTACACTTTTTTGGATCCCGCAATAGGGCCTGTGGTTACGGGTATGGTCATGATGTCCTCTGTTGTGCATTCAGATTCCGAATTTACTTTTAAAAACGCAGATTCGCAAGAGAGGGTTTATGATATGAGGGTTTATGATTTGGAGATGGCGCCTCGCCTCCCCCATGAAAACCATCGCATCACGGCGGGGAGTGTGCTTTAAAGAGACCTGAAAAACCATACAGGACGGCCATGAAACTGTTTTTTCTTTTTTTCATCCTGAGCCTATCCCAAGGAATTCAGGCCGCAGAAACCCAAGATGCCGGCGATGCCATTGATAATCCAGTGTTGGCATGGACGCAGGATTCCCAGATTCTCTTGAAAATTGAACAAAACTTAAACGCCCTAAAGCAGGTTCAGGCCACCTATATTCAGTTAGAAGAGGGCAAGCCCAATCAAACGGGCACTCTGTACTGGAAACGTCCCAATCAAATGCATTTAAAAATGTCAACGCGGCAATATCTAATTGTGAAATCGGGGACGGCGGTTTTTTATGATTTGAATTTGGGCCAGCGGACCTATATTTCCATTGACGATCTGCCGTTGTCGTTTTTGTTGCAGGACCCTGTTGTGCTCAGCAACCGTACGGATTACACCTTTCAGGTGGCCCATGATGCAACGCGGACGTTTTTGCGGGTTTTGCCGCAATCCCCAGATCAACCGCCCCTGTATTTTCTGTTTGACAAAAAAACGCTGCAGCTGATGGGATGGGCCTATGTGGACCCTGTGGGCAGCCCCATTCGCACGCAACTGACGTCTTTGCAGCAACCAGAATCCTTGGACTCTGATTTGTTTAAGCTGCGTCAAAATTTTCCAGGATTTGAAAAACGATAACCCCAGCACAGGTGGCGTTTTTGGCCATAGCCTTGGGTTCGGAACACATGAAACCCAGCGGCCTGTAACCCCTGTCGCACATCCGAGGCCGCGGTAAAGGTTGCAAACGTGCCCCCCATCACCGTATGATGGGCAACGCTGGATAAAACCTGATGGCTCCACATGTCTGGGTTTTTGGCGGGGGCAAAGCCGTCCAAAAACCACGCATCCCCTTTGACGGGCCTTTGACGGGCCAATGGGTCAGGGCGTGGGCCACGTCCTGAACCAAAATCTGCAATGTTAAGGTTTTGTTGTCTGGAAAGGCGATGCTAATCGCCTGATGACAGGCGTCCTGATAATGGGGGGAGAGCAAAAGGTCATAAACATCCGGAAACAAAACCCGCCAAGGCCCCCCCATCACCCTGAGTTGGGCAAGGCTGAGGGGGTATCGCTCAACCGCGCAGTATTGCAAGGTGCTGCCCGCTGGGGCCAAACGGTGCCATAAATCCACAGCCATCAGGGCATTTAACCCGCTGCCAAACCCCAATTCCCCCACGGTGAAGGTGGGGGAGGCCCTCAACCGCTGGGGCAAAAAATTATGATTCATAAACACATAACGGGATTCCGCCACCGGATCATGGGGCTGGAAATAAACATCATCAAACACAGGCGAAAACCCGTAGCCAGCGGCAATGAGGGTTTGCCGATTTTCCTTGACATTTTCCATACAATTCGATATGGTTTTTAGGTTGCTGTGGGAGCCTTCCGCCATGTCTCTATCCTATCAACGTAAAAAAGACGCCGGTGAAACCCAAAAGGCTAGAACTTGGATCTTTAAAGCCTTTGTGTGGTTTGTCTCCATTGTGTATGTGGGAACGGCTGTTTCCGCCAGCTTTTTTTATTTGGTGAAAAATGGGGTCAGCAAACCAAATTTGACGGGGCTGGGCACATATTGGGAAGCCGCGCTGTCCCCCATGATGTTTTATGAATTTCACCTCAACTGGATTGCCAACGTGGGGGCGGTGCCCAACGATTGGCGAATGTTTGGTTTGCCCGTTGAAATTTTGATCACCCTGCTGCCCGCCAGCTTGCTGTTGTTTTATATGTTGGTGCGGAATCCCTATAGCTTTATTGATGATACCTTTGGGTCATCCCGTTACGCCCGTGATGGGGATATTAAAGAGATGGGCCTGCTGGACAAAGGCTGGATCATCGTTATCGGGGAATGGAAGGGGCGGCTGTTGAAATTGCCCGAAACCCTGTCCGTTTTGTGTGTGGCCCCCCCAGGGACGGGTAAAACGGTGAGTGTTGTGGTGCCCACCATTCTGACCTGTGACAACGTGTCCATGATTGTGAATGATGTGAAGCCAGAATTGTTC
>JBJTVN010000205.1:0-2297 GCA_046081225.1 Alphaproteobacteria bacterium | reverse complement strand
ATTTTGCAAGGGGCTCGATAAAATGGATTCTTTTAGTGGCGTTCCAGCAGATATGTTGGGTTATCTACAAGGAACTCAGCAAACACTGCCAGACAGATTAGTCATCGGTGATTTTTCCAAAGTTGCTCATCAGATTACACATGGAAAATTACAACCCGACCAAATTGCTGTTACATCGTTGGAACTTAAAGAACGGCGAGCTTAAAACCTTTGTGTCTATCACTTCCCCAACGCTCACCCCACCATCCCCACAACCATCACCACCATCGCAATAACCCCACCCAAGAACAACCCCACTACAAACCGCTTCATCAGCATCCTCTCAAGCTGCTTCTCCCCCACACCAAAGTTGCCACGCACAAAAACTTTCGTTGGCAAGTATTCACCATTTTCAAGGCGGAAGCCCACGAGGTCTATCTGGTCGTATTCCTTGGGGCCATAGTTTGTTTCAAAACTGGCTGGGCAATGTGTTTGGCACACCATTGCCCTTGGTTTTGATAAGCGCGGAAAACCCTCTTTGCAAAACACCCCCCCTCGTGATAGGTTTGGGGCACCTTGACCGTCACAACGTGGCCTTTGTTTATGTGCGATGATTCCCCTTTGGCCTCCAACAAAAAGTCCAAGATGTTGTCTTGGGCTTTGTTTTGGGGATTTGTGGGGATGGCCCTGTTGACGGTATCCCCCACCCATGCCGCGCAAAAGGCCAGTGCGCCCGTGGCACAAAGTGCGGATGCATCCCCCTTTGTGAATGTGTACACCACACAGGATTCCCCCCTGTGGCAGGACCTTTTTAAAGCCTTTGGGGAAAAAACCAACATCCGCATCCGTTACAGCGTGCAGGATGGGGCGGATATTTTAAAAAAACTGGCTGAAGATGCCGATATTCCCAAAGCGGATGCCGTGATCCTGCAGGGCTTACCCTTTCTGTGGCAGGCCGAAGACGGAGGATTTTTGCAGCCGGTGCCATCGTTGATTCTGGATACATCATTGCCGGACGCCCTGCGAGGCAAAACATGGTTTGCCTTTGCCCAACAGGCCCGTGTCATTGTTTATGACAAAACACAGTATAAAATCCCCCCCAGCGGGGTGAGCAGTTACGAAGCTCTTGCCTCCCCCATCTATCAAAATATGATCTGCCTCTCGGGGCCTTCTCGCAATCAATCGTGGGTGGCGTCGTTGTTGCAGGGGCATGGAGAAACCAAAACCACCGCTTGGGTTAAGGGGATTTTGGCCAATACGGCCCGCCCCCCCTTTGGTGGGGATGGGGATCAAATGACGGATCTTTTGGCGGGAAAATGTGCGCTGGCTGTGGTGGGGGATGATGCGGTCCGTCGTTTGCCCGCGCAGGATCAGGGCAAACTTGGTGTGATTTACCCCAACACCGCCGATCGGGGTGCCCATATCACCATCACGGGCGCAGGCGTTATTCAAAACGCCGCCCATCGATCGGAAGCCATAAAATTGATGGAATTTTTGGTCAGCCGCACGGTTCAGGACCGTCTGGCGGAAGAAAACAAGGATTATCGCGCGGTGAACCTGATGAAAACCCCTAATCAGAAACTCGTGGATCCCTTTGGATTCCATATGGACCCCATCACCCAAAAAGACCTTGGGCCCTACACCACGCCCGCCCTGATGCTGATGGACAAAGCGAAATGGTAGACTCGGGACAGAAAAGGGCCATTGTGGCCATGTCGGGGGGGGTGGATAGCTCGGTGGTGGCGGCGTTGCTGCATGAACAGGGGTATGATGTGGTGGGCATTACCCTGCAACTTTATGATCACGGACAGGCGTTGCAAAAAACCAAATCTTGCTGCGCGGGTCAGGACATTCAGGATGCCAAGGCGGTGGCGGACAGAATCGGTTTTCCCCACTATACCCTGGATTACGAAAGCCGCTTTCGCCAACAGGTCATTGATGATTTTGCCGACAGCTACGTGCGGGGTGAAACCCCCATTCCCTGCATCCGTTGCAACCAAACCGTTAAGTTTCGGGATTTGCTGCAGGTGGCGCGGGATTTAAATGGGGATTTTCTGGCCACAGGCCATTATGTCCAGCGTATGGACTCTGGGGGCGAAATCACCATGCACCGCGGCGCCGATCCCGCCAAGGATCAAAGTTACTTTCTGTTTGCCACAACGCCGGCGCAGCTGGCGTTTTTACGGTTTCCGCTGGGCGGCATGGCCAAAGCTGAGACGCGGGCCCTCGCCAAGCGGTATGATCTGCCAGTGGCGGAAAAACCCGATAGTCAAGACATTTGCTTTGTTCCCGAAGGCCGTTATGGGGATTTGGTAAAA
>JBJTVN010000204.1:0-2317 GCA_046081225.1 Alphaproteobacteria bacterium | reverse complement strand
AGTCCGGTATTTTTCCCGCCCCGCCCCTTGACAAAGAAAGAAAACCGCCCCACCCCGCCCCGTTCTTTCCCATCAACATTTCAGAAATGAACAGCCCTGTGGGTTTTATCCCCCTTAACCCTTTCTTGACCTCTCTCTGGTATCCCATGAAAAAGGGTGCGAAAAGCACCTGAGCATCAAGGATCTTATCACTATGTCAAAATTATTTATCTTTCGCACCATCAGTGCTATGGTTATTCTTATGATCATGACGGCCTGTTCTTCTTTATACGGCAGTAAGGAATCCCCTGATCCTGTGGGTATTGGCACCGAACCAGAGGAGCTGAAGCGCAGCCCCTGTGCCTGCGCTGAGGTACCGCAGGACTATGGTTCTTGGAAAACACCGGTTTAATCCATGAGTTTTAAACTTTTTGCCTTTCGAAAACGTGCCTTTCTTCCCCAGCTGAAGGTTCCCGATACCGCCGGCAATGCCCCTGATAAACTGGGGGTCTTTCCCACGGAAATCCGGACACAGGCGCTGGAGGGTCGCCGTTATCTGTGGACCACACGGGTATTTGCCATTGCGTTTTATCTGAGCATTCTTTTGAATGTGATTCTGAGTTTGACGATTTATTCCCTCGTCCCCTTAAAAAAAACCCAGCCGTTTTTGGTGACCTTTGATGAGGCCAAAGATCAGGTTGTCCGTATCGAGCCTTTTCAAAAAAACAGCGTGGGCCTGCAACTGTTCGCGGAAAAAATGGCAGGGGAATATGTCAGTGTGCGTGAATCCATTTTGATTGACCAAGAGGAAATGAAACGACGCTGGGAAGAAATCCTGCGCTATCGCATGAGCCCCGAAGATTTCACCGACTTTATCAAGAAAATTTCTGAACCCTATCAAGAGCTTTTCGACAAAGGCGTGAACCGCAAGGTGGACATCACCCGCATTGAACGCAAAAGCCCCGATTACATCGAAGTGTATTTTCAAACCAACGATTTTGATCGTTATGGAACCCGCCTGCTGACCAAAAACTGGGTGGCCGGTATGCGTGTTGGATTTTCCCCGCAAACAACCACGCAGCGTGAACAGTATTTTAACCCTCTTGGGTTTATGGTCTTTAGTTACAACCTGATGCAAAACTAAAAACCAAAAAACTCTAAGAGACGCGACTATGACATCCCTTTCTTTTCGTCTTTGGACCCTATCGACATGTTTAGCCATTTTGGCCCAGCCACAAGCTATGGCGCAAATTCGTCCCCCTATGGGCAACCCTTCCGCCAACACCCCCCTTTTACCATCGGGCGGGGCGGGGCCTCGTCCTTCGGGCGGTGGTGGCCTTTTGGGGGGTGGCTCTGGCGGGTCTGGGGGGGGATCCCCAAACTTTATTGATGAAACAGAACGGGAGATCAATGCCCAAGCCGCCGGCCAATATCCCACCATGGATCGCAACAGCAATATGCCGCTGGGGGCTTTGCAAAAACAATGGAACGCCCCCACCAGCGCAGCAGGCCAAGTGGCCCCAGGGATTGTGCGTTATGTCTGGCGTCCTGATTTTGTTATGGCCATCCGGACCCGTGAATTCATGACCACGACCATTGAACTGCCTGAGTGGGAAAATGTGGAACAAATTATTTTGGGCGATGCCGCGTTGTTCGAGGCCTCGCGCATCAAAGGCAACATCTTGGTGGTCCGCCCCAGCTATGCCGGCGCCGACACCAACATGACGGTTTTGGGAACATCGGGGAACATTTATAACTTTTATGTTCGCTCCGAGGGCTGGAATTCCAACCAGATTTCCGATTTAACCGTTTACATTTCTGCTACAAACCCCAAAAAACGCCTTTTGGATGTCGTCGCCAGCGGCGATGAGCCTGCCAACACCCCAACCGAGGGCATGCCTGATGAAAGCGGCGTAACCCCGCCGGATTACATCCGCAAAATTGCCTTTAAACCGGACAATCTGCGTTTTGATTTAAAAATCTTTTCCCCTGCGGCAGATGATTTGGAAATTGCCCCGCTGCGCGTATTTACCGATGGAGTCTGGACCTATTTTGACTACGGGGACAAAGCCGATACCGTCCGCCGTCCCGTCATTTTTCATCTGGTGGACGAAGTGGAAAGCATGGTTAACACCCGCACCGTGGGTCCCAAAGGCAACATTATGATTGCTGAGGCCGTAGGGAACTTTGTTTTGCGCAACGGAAAGCGGATCATCTGTGTGTATCACCCCGATTATCCCCGCAGTTTCGAGGGCAGCAAGGGTATGCCCAAAGAATATGTTGAACCCAACAGCGCGGAGCGGTTTTTTGAGGACCCTCGCTATGACGGGGGAACCCA
>JBJTVN010000203.1:0-3624 GCA_046081225.1 Alphaproteobacteria bacterium | reverse complement strand
ACGTGCCCTCTTTCCACAGGGCGTAGGGGATATCCTCAAAGGCTGGCAGAATGGCATCCCCTGACACCCCTAATCTTTGAACCAAATCGTCCAAAAACATCTTGGCCGTTTCAGGGGTGTGGCCTTCGGCCTTTTCGGGGTCCGCCAGATACGCTTTGTTTGTCCAGATGGGCAGGCCATCCTTGCGGCTGTAGGACACCATGGACCAACGGGGCAGGATTTCCCCCGGGTACCATTTGCCCTGGGAAAACTGCTGCACCGATCCCGCGGGACACAGACGCTGAAACAGGGTATAGGCCAGTGGTTTTTTTTGTCCGCCCAGCGCGGCGGTTTCCCATGCGGGATGGTCACGCTCGTCCAGGGAAACAAAGGTTGGTTCGCCGCCCATAGTCAGGCGCACATCGCCAGCGATCAAATCCCGATCCACCTTTTGGCCCAAATCATCAATGGCCTGCCATAGCAACGGGGGATAGGGCTTGCTGACGCGGTGATCTTCGTGAATGCGGGTGATATCCATGCTGTGATGCAGGGTGCTTTCGCAGGGATCCAGCACCCCACTGATGGGCGCCGCGCTGGAGGGGTTGGGGGTGCAACACAGGGGAATATGCCCTTCCCCCGCAAACAGCCCCGATGTGGGATCCAGCCCCACCCATCCGGCCCCGGGCAGGTAAACCTCGCACCATGCATGCAGATCCGTAAAATCTTCCTTTGGGCCATTGGGTCCGTCGAGGGCATCCGTATCGGCCTTGAGCTGAATCAAATACCCTGAGGCAAACCGACTGGCCAACCCCAAATGCCGCAGCATCTGACACAACAGCCACGCCATATCGCGGCAGGACCCGCTGCGCTTTTGCAGGGTTTCTTCGCAAGATTGCACACCAGACTCCAGACGAATGCCATAGGATAAATGCTGATGCACCCGTTGATTCAGGGCCACCAGAAAATCAATGGTGGGGGTCATCGTGCGGGGGATGTCGGATAAAAACCTTGTCAGCAGGGGGCCCTGATCCTTGATTTCCAAATAGGGGCGCAGCTCTTCGGCGGTGTTTTCATCATAGACAAAGGGAATGTGGGTGGCCGTATCCTCCAGAAAAAAATCAAAGGGATTAAACACCCGAATATCTGTGACCAAATCCACCACAACCTGAAAAAAACGGGTGGGTTCAGGAAACACCACGCGGGCCAGAAAATTGCCAAAGGGATCCTGTTGCCAGTTTAAAAAATGGGGCTTGGGCGTGACCTGTAAACTGTAGGATTCCACCAAAGCCCGCGCATGGGGCGCAGGACGCAGCCGTATGGTCTGAGGCCCAAGCAGAATCGGACGATCATAATCATAACGGGTCAGATGATGCAGGGCCGTCAGCAAAGTCATGCCCTACCATAACGAAGGGCACGGCAGACGGCAAGGAGAAGGTTGATCCCCATAGACAGGCCCCACATTTCGCTTTATAAAGAATGCCATCATATAATCCTTTGGGTTTTCATTATGACCATTCACAGCAGTTTTCTGGATACCATCGGCAAAACCCCTTTGGTGCGTTTTCCCAAATTGACAGCCCAAATGGCCCTGCAGGGGGATGTGGTGGGAAAACTGGAATTTTTTAATCCCCTCTCCTCTGTGAAGGATCGTATTGGCTTGGCCATGGTGGAGGCCGCCGAGCGGTCTGGGCATCTGAAAAAAGGCGGCATTTTGGTGGAGCCCACATCTGGTAACACCGGCATCGCCTTGGCGTTTGTGGCGGCGGCTAAGGGATACCGACTGATTTTAACCATGCCCGAAAGCATGTCCATGGAACGCCGAAAAATGCTGCGCCTGTTGGGGGCAGAACTGCACCTGACCCCCGCCAGTTTGGGCATGAAGGGGGCCATTGCCAAGGCTGAGGAGCTTCTGGCTTCCCTGCCCGATGCGGTGATGCTGCAGCAGTTTAAAAACACGGCCAATCCTGATGTGCACCGCCGCACCACCGCCGAAGAAATTTGGGCGGGCACGGGTGGCGCCGTGGATATCGTTATTTCCGGTGTTGGCACCGGCGGCACCATCACAGGTTTGGGGGATGTTTTAAAAAGCAAAAAACCCACCATTCAAATGATCGCCGTTGAGCCCAAAGACAGTCCTGTGCTGAGTGGTGGGGCCCCCGGCCCCCACAAAATTCAGGGGATTGGGGCGGGCTTTAAACCCGATATTCTGAATACAACCCTGATTGATGACATTATCCCCGTGACCAACGACGATGCCTTTGCCACGGCCCGTCTGGTGGCCCGCACCGAGGGGATTCCCGTGGGAATTTCATCCGGCGCCGCTTTGTGGGCAGCCATTCAGGTGGCCAGTCGCTCTGAAAACAAAGGCAAAATGATTGTGGTGATTCTGCCCTCTTCCGCAGAGCGCTATCTGTCCACAGCCCTGTTTGATGGTCTGGACGATTAGGACATGTTTGGGATTTCGTGGACCGAATTGCTGGTGGTCGCCATCGGGGCGCTGGTGGTTCTGGGCCCCAAGGACATGGTGATGATGGCAGGCAAGGCGGGGGCTTGGATGCGTTCCCTGCAAATGCACTGGCACGATGTCAAAACCCAGTTCCATGAATCCATGGATCGCTCTGGTCTTTATCACGATGTGAAGGGATTTTACAGAGATGTGACCCCTGATGGTTCTTTGAAACCGTCCACCCCCTCCCCTGCGTCTCCCCCCTCCCCCGCTGAGGGGCCTCATGATCCCCTGCCCCCCCATGGCCCCCATGTCTGAATCCCCTTTGGAATCCGCCCTGCCACAACAGCCCTTGCTGGCCCATATGCAAGAGCTTCGGCGCCGTTTGATGCTGGCCGTGGGGTCATGGATGGGATTGTCTTTGATCTGTTATGGGTTTGTGCAGGACATTTATCAGATTCTGGCCGCCCCCCTGCGCCGCGCCTTTGGCAACGAAGAGGGGCGACGTATGATGTATACAGGCCTAACCGAGGCCTTTGTGGTGTATTTAAAAACGGCCCTTTGGGGGGGCCTGATTTTGGCGTTGCCGATTTTTCTTTATCAGATTTGGGCGTTTTTAGCCCCTGGCCTTTACGCCCGCGAAAAAGCCATTGTGCGGGGATTTTTTATCGCGGGCCCCGTGTTGTTTCTCATGGGCCTTTTGCTGGCTTATTTCGGGGTGATCCCGTTAGCGTGGCATTTTTTCCTGAGCTTTCAAACCCAAGGGGGTCTGCCCATTCAAATTGATCCCAAAATGGATGATTATTTTGGATTGATTTTGCATATTTTGCTGGCCTTTGGACTGGCGTTTTTGTTGCCCCTGATTTTGGCGATTTTGATTTACCGGAATGTGGTGGACCTTATGGTCCTGAAACGCTATCGCCGTCACGTGTTTGTTGGCATTTTGATGGTGGCGGCGGTGATCACCCCGCCGGATGTCATCAGCCAACTGGCCCTTGCGTTGCCCTTGTGGGCCCTTTTCGAGGGCACCCTGCTGCTGTGTGCATGGATCAAACGCACAGAGCCCCAGCCCCAAGACGGAGACACAGCGTCATGATCGAGCGGGATGTTTTTGTATCGGCCCTGCCCGATGTTTTGTCGGGGTTTGTGCAAACCCTGATGCTGGTGTCTTTGTCCTATGGGGTGGCGTTTGCTCTCAG
>JBJTVN010000202.1:0-4356 GCA_046081225.1 Alphaproteobacteria bacterium | reverse complement strand
TTGTCGATGCTGGCCTGATCATGCCACGGCACGGTCATCACCCGATCCACGCGAATATCCCGCAGGTTCGAGGCCACCACCCCCCCCGCTTGATTCACAATAAAGGCATCCGTCCAATGGGCAATAAAATCAATGGCCTGTTCCAGCAAATGATTCCGGTCTGAAATTTTGGAAAAGGTTTTGGCTGCATCCAGCAGGGTGTTTTGGTCCCGATACATCTCCAGCACTTCTGAGGAAAGCTCGTACTGCAAGGTGGTGTGATGATCCAGCGCGGCCAGAACCGTTTGGCACAGATCCAGAATTTCCGAGCAAACCTCTTGATTCGTTTGATACACCAAAGACAATCGGCCCGATGTTAAAAAATGGGTGGGGGTAGAGGGGTCCAGGGATGCATCCTGCTCCCACGTGTACACCACGGTATCCTCCAGCAACACAGACAAACTGGCAGCCGTCAGGGCATGGATCAGGGACGACAGCAGCCCCGAATCCTTTAATGTTCGCAGCAATTTACGCCCTTTGGCGTGCATATGGCCTCACGATACCGTCAGGGATAAAACCGAGGCCACTTTGCCCAACAAAGCATCCGGATCAAACGGTTTTGTCACATAATCATCCGCCCCCACATTGTGACCATGGGCGCGATCCGCGCTTTGGCCCCGCGCTGTCAGCAGAATGATATACGGATTGTAGGTTGCCGATAAATGTTTAATTTTTTGACACGCATCAAACCCATCCATTTCGGGCATCATCACGTCCATCACGATAACATCGGGGTGTTGGCGGTCGGCGAGATCCAAAGCCTGGGCCCCATCGGTGCCCATCAGCAGGTCCACGTTGTGATCCTCCAGCGCCTCCAGCGTTTGTTCCAGCAGGATGCGGATATAGGCTTCATCATCAACAATCAGGACTTTTTTGGTGTTCATGGAATCATGATAACAGAATCAAGCGCCTAAGTCCACACTTCTCAACGCCTGCCCATGGGGACATCCCCACCCCCCGTTAAAAGGGCAGCAGAATGTCCAGCATTTCCGATCCATAGCGGGCACCCTGAATGTCGCTGATATGACCGCGGCCGCCATAGGAAATGCGGGCCTCTGCGATTTGGTCATAGGAGATGGTGTTTTTGTTGGTGATATCTTCCTGCCGGATGATGCCGGCGATTTGCAGCTCGCGCACTTCGTAATTCACCCGCACCTCTTGCCGCCCCAGAATCACCAGATTCCCGTTGGGCAATTTTTGGGTCACAATGGCCGCCACGGTCAGGTTGATTTGTTCTTTGCGGTCGATTTTGCCGTCGCTTTTGTTGCTCATGTCGCTGCTGGTGTCCACCAATTTTGTGGGGTCCACGGCATCGGGCAAAATTTTCCCCAGATAATTTTCCAGTCCCAAAACGTTGGGGGCGGCCACGGAATCGCTGTTCTGGCGGGATCGCTCGGATGTGTTGTCCAACTTGGCATCATCATCAATGGTGACATTGACGGTTAACAGGTCGCCCACGTCGTGGGCCCGTAAATCTTTAAAAAAGGACTTGCTGCCCTGACGCCACAGGGAACCGGTGGCCGCTGGGGCCTCGGCCAAAGGGGCAGGCACGGGAATGGAAACCGGACGGTATCCGGCTGTTTGTGTGGGGTTTTCGATGGTGGAGAGCGCGGGCGGCTCCCCCACGCGGGAAGCGCGATCCCAAAGCGACGCGCACGCCCCCAGCGACAAACACAGACAACATAACAACAGATGACGGATCATGGCATGGTTCCTTCCACCACAATTGTGGCCGCTTGTTTCCCGCTGACCACAGCGGAGATGACTTTTTTGCTGGTTAAATTCATCACGCGAATCACTTCTCCCATGGCCCCATCGTCCATGGCTTGGCCTTGGGCGGTTAAGCGCATCTGGTTGGTTTCCACGGTCAAGGTCACCAGTTCCTTTTTATGCACCAAGATGGGGGCGGCAATGGCGTTTTTGCGAATGATGGCCCCTTCCTTCAGGGTGCGTTTGACCTCCATCCCCACCAGAGATTTCACATCCACCACGGCGTTGCTGGACAGATCCCGCTCGGGCACCGAACGCAATTGCAAATCCCCCTGCGCAATGATTTCCCCCGTGGACAGCGGGCGAACGGGGACATAGACATCCAGTAGGGCCTCTTCAGCCATAGCCATACCCGAAGCCGCGATCAGGAATACTAGAAAAACAAGGTATGTCTTTATCATGATTTACGCCTGATTGCGGGTTTGCATCATTTCATCGGTGGTTTTAATCACCTTGGAATTCAATTCATAAGACCGCTGGGCCTTAATCAGATTCGTCAATTCCGTTACGGGATTGACGTTAGAGCTTTCCAAAAACCCCTGATTAACCTTTCCAAACCCATCCGCCCGCGCCACATCCACGGTGGGGGCGCCAGAGGCAGGGGTTTCCAGGAAATATCCATCCCCTGTGGCCTCCAGCCCCGCTGCGTTGACAAATTTGGCCAGTTCGATCTGGCCCACAACGGTGGGCTGAATTTGGCCGTCTTGTTTTACTGAGACTTCGCCAGAATCATTGATGGTGATATCCACGGCATCGGTGGGAATGCTGATGGCGGGCTCCAGCTTATAGCCGTCCTTGGTGACAATTTCCCCCGCATCATTCAACTGCAAAGACCCTGAGCGGCTATAGGCAATGTCGCCATTGGGCATCGTCACCTGAAAATACCCATCCCCCGTAATGGCCAGATCCAGGGGATTGCCCGTTTGTTCCAGCGCCCCCTGTTCCAAAATCCGGTAAATGGCACCCGTTTTCACCCCCAAACCGATTTGAATACCCGTGGGCACCAAGGTATCGGCGTCGCTGGAGGTCGTCCCCACCCGCCGGAATTGTTCGTACATCAAATCCTGAAATTCCGCACGCTGGCGTTTAAAGCCCGTGGTGGTCATGTTGGCAATGTTGTTGGAAATCACAGAAACGTTGGTTTCTTGGGCGGCCATGCCTGTGGCGGCGATGTTGAGAGCTTGCATAAAGGTGTTCCTATGGTTTAATTGCGACCGCTGAGTTTGCGAATGGCATCACGGATGCGTTCATCTTCGTTGGTGACGATGCGCTGGGCATTTTCGTACCCTCTGGAAATGTCCACCATTTCCGTCAGGGCCACCACGGGATTCACGTTGGATCCCTCGATCATGCCCTGAATAACCTGTACATTATCCCGTTGGCCGTTGGGCTTCACACCGGCGGGGGGTTGATAGCGGCCGTCTTCTTTTTTGTTCAGCAGAAGCTCGTTGTCAAACTGGGCCACCTGGACTTGGCCAACGTTGGCGGCATCCGCCAGAATGGTGCCATCGCTGGTGATGACCACCTGACGCGCTGTGGTGGGGATGGACAGGGGGGCGTCCCCTTGCCCCAGCACCGACAGGCCCTGGGTGTTCACCAACTGGCCCGTCGTGTTGACGCGAAAGCGTCCATCGCGGGTATAGCTGACCTCCCCCGTGGTGGGGTTTTTCAGGGCAAAAAAGCCAGCACCCTGCAGCGCCACGTCATAGGTGTGCCCTGTTTCCTCCATCGGTCCATTGTTCACGTTGCGCACCGTCCGCGCATCCTGAACGTACGACACGCCTTGGCTGCGAAAATCTTTTTGCAGAACCTCTTGAAACAAAGGCTTTTCTTCGCGGTAACCATGGGTGTTCAGGTTGGCCACATTGTTGGCCGTCATATCCATACGCCGCCGCATGGCATTCATATGGGACAGGGCAACATACAGGGTAGAGTCCATAAAAAAACCTCTTGGATGATGGGTTTGTTTTTTCTATGGACTGTTGCAAAGGGTGTGCCAAAGGGGGGGGACGGGTGACGGGTTACAGCTCGCTGGTAAACCCTGATTGCTGCTGTACTTTCATCAATTCAAGTTTTTTTTGCTCAAAACGCCCAGCGTACTTTTCAAATCCACGTTCATTAGCAATGTCTTGGGCCATGGCCAACGTGGTAATATCGGGGGCCCAGTCTGATTCTTCGGCCAAACTGATAATGCCATCAAAGTTGATACTCTTACAAAACGTCAGAGCTGCGAGGAAAGTTTCCGAACTTTTTGTACCAGCATCGAAAATCTTATAAACGCCTCCGCTTACACCATGCTCGTCTTTACGCTTTTCGGCTACAGCAATCGCCTCCACAGTTGTTGCGGAATCTGGCGTCCAATCTGATTTTTTAGCCAAACTGATAATGCCATCAAAGTTGATACTCTTACAGAACGTCAGAGCTGCGAGGAAAGTTTCCGAACTTTTTGTACCAGCATCGAAAATCTTATAAACGCCTCCGCTTACACCATGCTCGTCTTTACGCTTTTCGGCTACAGCAATCGCCTCCACAGTTGTTGCGGAATCT
>JBJTVN010000201.1:0-6788 GCA_046081225.1 Alphaproteobacteria bacterium | reverse complement strand
GCCAATCCGTGGCTGGGCGGCGATCCTGCAGATGATAAAAACGACTATTACATTCACATCTGTTACCCCTATACCTATAACACCATAACGCCGCTGCCCAACCTAACGGGGGGAACGATACCGGAAACAAAAGTCCTGAACAACAAGAGTTTGGCGTACATCACCAAAGAAATATCCTGTCCTAACGGTCAAGTGCTGCAAAGCTTTACGGGTGGGACTGCAAACTGTGTGGCCAAGGATAGCGCCGGAGCCACATGCCCATCAGGACAAGTGGTCACGGGTGTTGTGAATGGGGTGCCGACGTGTAGTAATCCACCGAGCGCTGTGCCTGTCTGTAATGACGCGGGAAAGGCTTTGCAGTTTGATGGTGTGAATTGGCGTTGTCGAAATCAAACTATTGAGTATACTGGTTGTAACTGGACGGGCTGGTTCGGTGGTCGTGGGAGAAATGGTACCGATGCAAGATATTGTGCCGCTGGATACAGCCAAGTGGGGTTAGAACATCAAAACGATGGTGGTCATGTTGGTTTTAACCCACATGATGAAGCATTCCGTATACGTTGTTGTCGTTTGGTAATCCAATAAACCCCTTGCAAGGGGGAGGTTATTTTTATGAATTACATTATTGTTATAAATAAAAACCCCATAATTTTCCCCGCCCCAAGCGCTAAAACCGTTTGGGGCGGTTTTGTTTGAGTCCCTCCGCAACCATTGCATTCCCCCCCAAACTGCACTACCGTCAAACCTGTCCCCCATCAATACCTAAACCCGCTTTGCCAGCGCGATGGCCAGACGGGACCCCGTCTGAATCACGGCAGAAAGCAAGGGATAGCCCGGGGCATCGTGGCCGTGGTGGGCAGAGGCGGTGTCGTGATGTTCCCTTTCTTCTGCTTGGAATTGCACCAAGGTTTCGCGCAGGGAATCGTTCAGGGGCAGAGTCTGAATCTGCTCTTGGTAATGCTGATCAATGACCGTTTCCACCGCCATGGTACAGGCCATAGCGGTTTTGGGCCCCATAGCCGCCGTCACCATGCCCAAAAGATGCCCCGCTGCATACCACAGAGGGGACAGGGCAGAGGGACGGACCCTTTCCCTGACACACGCCTGCTGGAAAAAACGCAAATGGGTGGCTTCCTGATCCAACATCTCCTGCAAAACAGGGGCGCAGGGGTGATGTTTCAAAACACGCATTTGCCCCTGATAAATGCACTGGGCCCCATACTCACCGGCCAAGTTCACGCGCAGCATGGAACTGCGCTCTGGGGAAAGGGGGGGTTTAGAGGTCATCCTCGGTGCTGTCTGGCAAATCGGCGTCAGCTTCAGCGAAGTCTTCGGCATTCAGATCATCCGATTCAATCAAAATAGAGGCGGCCCTTGTGGGGGCCTCAGAGCTCTCTCCCGCCAGCAAAGCCTCTAGCTCTTCTTCATCCTCGGCCAACGAGATGTTGCGCTGCATGGTGCGGATGGACTCTTCGCGCAGGGCCTCAACAGAAACGTGCTGGGCACCGATTTCGCGCAGGGCCAAAACGGGATTTTTGTCATTGTCACGGGGCAACGTGACCATGGCGCCTGCCGCCAAATCCTTGGCCCGCTGGGCGGCCAGCATCACCAACTCAAACCGGTTGGGAATCACATCAATACAATCTTCAACAGTAACACGGGCCATAACAATCTCTAAAACAATAAGGGGTGAAAAAGAATCACCGTTTTTCCAAACGGCATAGTAACGATTTTAAAGGGAAATTGTCAATGCCTTCCCCAATAATTTTATGCGAAATGCCTAAACCGAATCAGGATGATGCACCGTTATTCCCGTAAAGCGTTGAAAATCTGCGCCGTTAAACGTCAGAATCCTGGGAATATCATTCACGATCATAAAGGCCGCCAGCCGAGCATCATGCGCCTGCACACCCTTGATGTCCAAGGTCGTGAGCAACTGCTTCCACACGCTATATTCAGCGTCAGGTTTGCCAGCGTGAATCGGAAACAAGGTTTCAAAATCATGCAGCTTTTCCGCGGCGGCAAAAGGCGTTAATCCAAAACCATTGGCGGCGGCGGGACGCGTACAGACACTCCAAAACTCGGCGGCAATCTGCGGCGTGATAACACAGGACGTTTCCTGGTCAATGAGACGGGTAACAGCCCGTTTAGCCGCTAAGTGATGCGGATGCTCTGGCTGGCACAAGCGCAGCACTATGTTCGTATCCACAAGTATCATGCGCTACTGGCTACCCACTTCAAAGCGGTAGAGATTTTCACGGCTGATGGCCTCATCAGCGAGGGGCGACACGGTGGGCACGGCTGTTGATGTCAATTTTTCCAGAACATCCAGTTTACGCGACGCGGCATGGGACAACGTGGCATCTTCCGCGCCAGCCCCAGCTGTAAGGGACGCGCGTTTCAAGCGATAATATTCCTCGGTTGAAAGCAACACCGTACGTTCGCGCCCGTTGCGCGTGACAAACACCGGCTCAAGCAGAGCTTTATCTTGATAATGACCAAACTGTTTTTGCACTTCAGAGGCAGGGACATGAAGCATAGCATATTCCTCATATTACGTAATATCTATAATACATGTAAATCAACAAAAAGTCCAATCCTTTTATGATGCTCTTCCAAACGTGATCCCCCCTGATTCCTGTTGCCTGTTGCTTGTTGCCTGTATAAAGTGCACACACAAGATCAATCAAAGGGAGTAAGACTTATGACGCAACGGGCAAAAATTGCACTCATCGGCGCCGGTCAAATTGGGGGCACGTTGGCCCTGTTGGCGGGCATGAAAGAACTGGGTGATGTGGTTCTGTATGATATTAACGAGGGCATCCCCCAAGGCAAAGCCCTGGACATTTCCCAATCTGCCCCTGTGGCGGGTTTTAATGCCCATTTTTCTGGGGCCAACGGGGATTACAGCCCCATTGCCAAGGCCGATGTGGTCATCGTCACCGCAGGCATTCCCCGCAAACCAGGGATGAGCCGTGATGACTTGCTGGGCATCAACAGCAACGTCATGGCCGATGTGGCTGAGGGCATCAAAACTCATGCCCCCAACGCCTTTGTGATTGTCATCACCAATCCTTTGGATGTGATGGTGTCTGTGATGCAGGAAAAAACAGGCTTCCCGCCCCACCGCGTTGTGGGTATGGCGGGGGTTTTGGATTCCGCCCGTTTCCGGTTCTTTTTGGCCGAGGCCTGCGGCGTGTCCACCGAAGATGTCACGGCCTTTGTTTTGGGCGGTCACGGCGACAGCATGGTGCCCTTGGTGCGCTATTCCACCATCGCGGGGATTCCTTTGCCAGATGTGGTGGCCATGGGGTGGTTGTCTCAGACAAAGCTGGATCAGATTGTTCAACGCACACGGGATGGGGGCGCGGAGATTGTGGGCCTGCTGAAAACAGGATCCGCCTTTTATGCCCCCGCCGTTTCGGCCATTGCCATGGCGGAGAGTTATTTACGGGACCAGAAACGGGTTTTGCCCTGCGCGGCGTATCTTAACGGCCCATATGGGGTGAAGGGTCTGTATGTGGGCGTTCCCACCATCATCGGGGCAGGCGGGGTTGAGAAAATCATTGAAATCCAACTCACCCCCGATGAAAAAGCCATGTTTGATCGCTCGGTGGACAGTGTGCGCCAGCTGAAAGCGGCTTTGGACAACATGAAACTGGCCAGCTAGGGGGGTGGTGCCTTGATGGCCCCTCTTCGTAAGCTGCCCGATCATATCATCAACCGCATTGCGGCGGGGGAGGTTGTGGAACGCCCCGCCTCTGTTGTTAAGGAACTGGTGGACAATGCGCTGGATGCGGGGGCAACCCGTATCACAGTGCATCTGGAGGACGGGGGCAAGGCCAGCATCCGCATCACCGACAACGGCGTGGGGATGCGGCGCGATGATCTCCCCCTCTGCCTAGAGCGTCACGCCACATCCAAAGTGACGGATGATCATTTGGTGCACATTCTCACCCTGGGTTTCAGGGGGGAGGCCCTGCCCTCCATGGCATCCGTCAGCGCCTTGAGCTTGGTGAGCAAGCACGCCGATGAACCCCACGCGTGGCAGATTGCCATGTCTGGGGCCACACAATCCCCCGTTACCCCCGCCAGTGGCCCCCAAGGCACCAGCGTGACGGTCAATAATCTTTTTTTCAACGTGCCAGCGCGATTGAAATTTTTAAAAGCCGCCCCCAGCGAAATGCGGAAAATCACAGAAACGCTGGAACATCTGGCCCTGACCCGTCCCGATGTTATGTTTGACGTCACCCATAACAATCGCCGCGTTCATCATTGGACGGTTGCGCCTGATGATCCCTTAAAACACCGCATCACCCAGATTTTGGGGCAAGAGTTTTGGGACAACAGCGTTGTTTTTGATCGGGAACAGGGGACAACTCGAATCGAGGGACGATGCAGCCTGCCCACCTATAATCGCGCCACCCAAGCGGAGATTTACCTGTTTGTGAACCATCGCCCTGTGCGGGACCGCCTGTTACAAACGGCGGTGCGGGTGGCGTATCAGGATGTTTTGCCGCGGGATCGTCATCCGGTGGTGTTTTTGAGCCTGACCTGTGACCCCCACGATGTGGACATCAACGCCCATCCTGCCAAAACCGAGGTCCGCTTTCGCGACGCCGCCCCCCTGCGGCACCAGATCATCAGCACCATCCGCGCCGCCCTCCAGCAAGATGGCCACCGCGCCAGCACCACGCTGGCCCATCAGATGGTGCAGCGTGCCATGCAAATCTATGATGCGCCCACGCTGCCCGCCCCCCCTGTCCAACCCCATTTGGGGGAACGCGCCACCCTGTCCTATAGCACGGGCCCCCGCACCTTTGGACGGCAAATCGTGTCCCCATCGCCCCCGCGATATGCCAGATCAGACATGGCCACGACGGAAGCCCCGCCACCCTCCACCACGACCCCGCCTGCGCTGCCCATGGGGTATGCGCTGGGGCAGATTTTGGATACCTATATTTTGGCCCAGAGCGAGGAGGGCTTGATTCTGGTGGACCAACACGCAGCCCATGAGCGTCTGGTGTACGAGGCCATGAAAAGCACCACCTTGACCCACACTGTCCCCCAGCCCCTGTTGGTGCCTGTGGTGTTGAAAACCGATGCCCACACGGTGACGTTGTTTGAGACCTGCCGAGAATTTCTGGCCGAAAAGGCCTTTGTGATCCGCGCCGTATCCGAAGATACGGTGATTTTAGAGGCCGTTCACCCCTATCTGATGAGCTGTGACCTGAGCCAGATGATGCAGGACATGGCGGAGGAACTGCGGGATTCTGGACATCCCTCAACCCTGACGGCCACCCTGCACGAAATCTGCGGCAACATAGCCTGTCGCAGCAGCATTCGGGCAGGGCGGCGGTTAAAATTAGAGGAAATGAACGCCCTGCTGCGCCAGATGGAGGCCACCCCCCACGCGGGCCAGTGCAATCATGGCCGCCCCACCTATATTCGCTTGCGCGGGGGCGATTTGGCGCGTCTGTTTGGCCGCACCTGAGGGACCCCTCAGACAACCCCCGCCAAAACCGTTTCCACAAAAGTTTCCAAGGTTTTGGGATCCGAAATACCGAAACAGGCCACATCGTTTAAACGACGTTTGGCCAGATTGGTTAAAACCGTTCCATGACCCAACTCCACGGCCAAAGTTAACGCTTGGCTGTCGGCGTAATCCATGATTTCCCGCCAGCGCACGCGACCTGTGATTTGCTGAACCAACAACGTGTTCCACCCTGTGACTTCGGGTTGGGCGGTGACATTGCTGATGATGGGATAGGGGGCCTGTGGAAACAGGGGGCGCAGCGCTAGCGTCTCCGCCACCGCCTGCGCGGCAGGGATCATAGCAGGGCTATGAAAGGGGGCACTCACCGGTAGCGGCAAAACCCGTTTGGCCAAGGGCTTCAGGACCTCAGAACAGGCCTCTAGGTCCTTTAGGGGGCCACTCAAAACCACCTGACCCTCAGCATTATCATTGGCCAAAACACAGCTGGGATACTGGGTCAGCGCCGCCTCAACATCCGCCAGCGAGGCCCCCAGAACGGCCACCATACCGCCCTGTCCTGCGGGAACAGCATGTTGCATGGCCCGTCCCCGAATTTGAAGAACTTGGGCGGTGTGCGCCAGCGACAGCATCCCCAGCGCCGCCACAGCGCTGTATTCCCCCAGGGAATGGCCTGCGGCAAACCGTACTGTGGTGGTCACATTAATTTTGGCCTGCGCTTTTAAAACACGCGCCACCGCCAAACTCACCGCCATGATGGCGGGCTGGGCGTTTTCGGTTAGCGTTAAATCCTCCAGCGGGCCTTCCTTCATCAGACGGAATAGGTTGATCTTCAGGGCGTCATCCACCTCCCCAAAAACCTCCCGCGCCTCAGAAAACGCCTCTGCCAGCGCCACGCCCATACCCACAGACTGGCTGCCTTGGCCAGGAAATAACCATAAAACGTTCATACTTTACACCCAACAGGTTGCTATCTTGTCTATGGGGACTGTAAAGCTTTTTTCCCGAAGGTCAAAAATTTTTCAAACATACCGAAATGGAGTTCACCCCCAAAATTCATCCGCGTACATATGAACGGGCTTTTCCCACCCCACACTGGCACAGCTGACAAAAACGCTGTGCAGATGACCATCCAGATTTTGTTCCCAAAAGGTCGAGCCCCTTGCAAAATTAGATAGATTGGGGTGATTTGGTAGAAAGTGAGAGGAAAAAGGGGGAAAGCGTGCCATACAGGGTTTGAAAAAAGCCTGTAGAAAGGACACCGAGCATGGCACTGGGTCAGAGATTAAGCGTA
>JBJTVN010000200.1:0-4405 GCA_046081225.1 Alphaproteobacteria bacterium | reverse complement strand
AGGGGCCCCACGGCCCCCTCTCTCTGTGGTCATGTCCTCTGCCCTATCGCACCAAACGCCATGGAATCAAACACACCGCCGCCGTGATGCCGGCCCAAGGCAAGAGCAACAGCGGCAAACGATACAAAAAATCCGCCCCCATCAACGGCCATGATAAACCCACGGCCACGCCCATCACCAACACACAGCACAACAACACGGGAATATGGGGCAGGCTGGTCCACAAACGGCGCCAGATTTTCCCCTGGGCATCAAACACATCCAACGTATCCGCCACCGGCTGCAACGTCACACGCACAGACCTCGCCAGCAAAATATGAACCCCAAACAGCAACACCAAACTCAGGACAAAAACCCCAACATTAACCTTTAACCGGTCCCGCAGGGCTTGGCCCTCTTTTTGGGTGTCGGGATGCAGGCGAATCAAAAAGGGCCAGACCTCTTGCCAGTTTTTCCATGCTTTTTCCAAATCCCCGTTTTTCTGGGCCAGCACCGTCACGACAAACAGGGGGGCCTGAATTTGATTCAGGGTCATTTGGTCGGGAAAGGCGTCCTTTAGCGGGGCAACCCTCAGGGCAACCACAGCCGCATTGGTTTTTAAAATCCCCTCGATGCTATCCCCCTGATCTGCGAGGGCGGGCGGCAGGGTGAAGACAATCTGGTTGCTTTGTTGCTGGGCCCATGCCTGATGTTTCGCCCACAACACCCCCCCCCCCAGCACAAGGCACAAAAGGACGCACGCCGTCAGCAGCGTCACCGCATAAAAAACCCCAACATGATGGGAAATAAAAAACAGCCTACGCGACAGAGCGCGTAGAACTTTCGGGGATGCGGGGTTCAAGGTGGCCATGGTCCATACCATAACGACAAAAAAGAGGATCCACAAGGTTTAGGGCGTCCCCTTCCCCCTGTGTTAACGTCATTACCACGGTCATGCCGCTGCGGCAAAATTCCAAAATCAGGCGGATCATCACCTCATGCAAAGCCTGATCTATGCCCGCAAAGGGTTGATCCAACATCACCAAGGGGGGACGATGAACAAACGCCCGCACAAACATCAAAATGTTTTTCTGTTGATGGGAAAGATCACCGGCCCGCGCATGCCGATGGGAACCAAGGCCAAGGGCCTGAAGCATCTGGTTGCAGAAACGAATATCCCGCTCTTGGATCTGACGGTTTGAGGCCACAAAGGGCATAATGGTGTTTTCCAATGTTGAAAGCGCGGGCACCAACGTCATGGCCTGCGGCATCATCCCAAAGGCTTGGGAGGGCAGTTTCCCTGGATAACATCGGGACGCAATCGTGCCATGATGGGGCCGCAGATGCCCCGTAAAGGTGCGAAGCAGCGTGGTTTTTCCGCAGGCCGCGGGCCCCTCGATCACCGCAGCGCATCCCCGATCAAGGGAAAAGGTCACATCATTCAGCGCCCAGTCCGTCTGTACAGAATAACGAAAAAAAACATGGTGCGCCGAAAAAAATCCAAGAGACATGCATCCACCCTTCAAAAGTTAGGGCTTTTTGAAAAGCCATTGTCTTTGACTTTACCTCTTTTGTATCCTTTTGGCTAGGGTGGGTATATTGGGAGCAAAATGCAAAGGCACTGCCATGATGCATCTTGTATTCTTTCCCCTCGTTGGGTATGGTGGGCTCTGTTTAAAAAAAAGAATGAACATCAGGATAATGCCGATGATACGGGGTTTTGCTTGCCGATGGATGATGATGCTGGCGTTGGTGGTGCTGTGGCAACCTGCCCAGGCCCGCGCCGAACTGACAGTGGACATCAATCAGGGAACATTCAAGCCCATTCCCATGGCTTTTGTGCCCTTTTCTGCCTCTCAGGGCCAAGATGCCCAACTGGCGGAAAACATCCAGCGTGTTGTGGCCGCGGATTTGGAAAGCACAGGGTTGATTCAGACCGTGAATGCTTTGGCTTTTCCTGAGGATTTGAACGTCTTTGAACGCATACCCGATTTTGCCAGCTGGCGGGCCGTGTCCGTGCAATTGATCTTAACGGGCAAAGTAGAGCGCACCAGTGCCAGCACCATCAAGGTGCATTTTAAACTCTATGATGCCCTGCGCGGGGAAACCCTGCTGTATCTCAGTTTAACAACCCCTGTGGACAATTGGCGCCGATTGGCCCATTTGATTGCGGATCAGATTTATGAACGCATCACGGGGGAAACGGGATATTTTGATTCCCGTATTGCCTTTGTTGCGGAAAGTGGCCCCCCCAAGCGGGTGCAAAAACGTCTGGCGGTGATTGATTCCGATGGGGAAAACCTGCGTTATCTCAGCGATGGGCGCAACATTGTTTTAACACCCCGTTTTTCCCCCAAAGCCCCCATCATCACCTATTTGGAATACAAGGGCAACAGCACACCCCAAGTGTATTTCCACCACATCGACACGGGCCGCAAAGAGATTTTGGGCCAATTCCCCGGCATGACCTTTGCCCCGCGCTTTGCCCCCGATGGGCGGACGTTGGCCTTTAGTATGGAGGTTGGGGGGAATTCGGATGTTTACACTTATAACATTGCCTCTCGCCAGAAAAACCGGTTGACCAATCATCCAGGGATTGATACATCCCCGTCCTTTTCCCCCGATGGGACCAAGATTGTGTTTAATTCGGACCGCGGCGGCACGGGGCAGCTGTATGTTATGTCCGCCAGCGGGGGCCCTGCCGAGCGCATCAGTTTTGGCGAAGGCCGCTACACCACCCCCGTTTGGTCCCCCCGCGGCGATTATATTGCCTTTACCAAGTCCCGCCGCGGCACGTTTTATATCGGGGTGATCAAGCCCGATGGTTCGGGCGAGCGTCTGCTCACCAGCAGCTTTCTGGACGAAGGCCCCACATGGGCCCCCAACGGTCGGGTTATTATGTTTTTTCGGGAACGGCCCTTGTCACGGGGACAAAAATCCTCTGAACTGTACACGGTGGATTTAACGGGCCGCAACCTGCGAAAAATCCCCCTGAACGTGCGGGCCTCTGATCCGGCATGGTCGGGGCTGAATCCAAACTATTAACCCTCATGTTTCGATGGGGGAGGTTTGTGGTTGGGGGGTATTTTTCAACGTCGTTCTGTATGATTTCTCCAGCTATCCTCGGGTATGCCAAGATTATTCTCGGATCAGTATGAAAATGAAAACATAACGGTTTGTTATCTGTCCCCTGTCCCCAAAACGCGCTCGAAAAGCTCATCCACATACTGCAGATGCTGGCCGTCGTCGCACAGCGTCATCAGAATTTCTGGGGCGATGTGCTGGGTTATGGCGGGATCGGCCTGCAGACGTTGGCAGAACAGGCCCCCCTCGTGCCATGTTTCCATGGCATTTTTTTGCACCAGAGCGTAGGCATCTTCGCGGCTGCAGCCCCGCTGCGTCAGCTCTAGGAGAATCCGCTGAGAGGCATGCAGGCCCCCCAAGGCGTCCAGATTCTTTTTCATCTGATCCGGATACACCTGCAACATCTCCATCACCCCCGCTGCGCGGTGCAGGGCAAAATCCAGCGCAATACAGGCGGCGGGCAGCAGGGTGCGCTCGACTGAGGAGTGGGAAATGTCCCGCTCGTGCCACAACGCCACGTTTTCCATGGCGGGAATCACTGCGGCGCGAATCACGCGGGCCAGCCCTGTCAGGTTTTCCGTCAAAACCGGATTGCGCTTGTGCGGCATGGCCGAGGATCCCTTTTGCCCCTTGGTAAAATACTCCTCAACCTCCCGCACTTCGGTGCGTTGCAGGTGGCGGATTTCTGTGGCCAGATGCTCGATGCTGCTGGCGATGCCCCCCATAACGGCCACCAAAAAGGCATGACGGTCCCGTGGGATCACCTGTGTGGAAATGGGTTCAGGGGTCAGGCCCAATTTTTCCGCCACATAACGCTCCACCGACGGCGGGATGTTGGCAAAGGTGCCCACCGCCCCCGAAATGGCGCAGGTGGCCACCTGGGACCGCGCATAGAGCAGGCGGGATTTTTGCCGATCCATTTCCGCATAAAACGTCAGCATTTTCAAACCAAAGGTGGTGGGTTCCGCATGAATCCCGTGGCTGCGTCCAATGCACAGGGTGGTTTTGTGGGTTAGGGCTTGGGATTTCAGCGCGGCCAGCAGGCGATCCAAGCCCTGAAGCCACAAATCCACCATCTGGGTCAACTGCACAGACAGGCAAGTGTCCAAAACATCCGATGATGTCATGCCCTGATGCACATACCGCGCCTTTTCCCCCGACAATTCGGCAATGTGGGTTAAAAAGGCAATAACGTCATGCTTGGTGGTGGCCTCGATGTCCAGAATGCGGGCGGGATTGATCTTATCACGGGCGGGTTTCATGGCCTCGGCTACGCCCTCAGGGATGATGCCCAGGGCCTCCAGCTTTTGCGCGGCGTAGTATTCAATATCAAACCAGATGT
>JBJTVN010000199.1:0-5313 GCA_046081225.1 Alphaproteobacteria bacterium | reverse complement strand
GGGGTCAACATTTTTGGGCTCTTGGTTATTTTGGTGTCTCGGTGGGCAATGTGAATCAGGAAGAGGTACAGCGTTACATCGAAGATCAAGAAGCGCACCATAAAAAAGACAATTTCAGCATTTCTCCCTATTAAGGGTCTCCCACAGATCATCCGGTTTGCAACCGTTCCTCAAACCCTCGACTTGTAGTCGAGGGTGGTTGATATATAAAAAAAACTAAGCCCACAGGGGGTATTGCCATTCACATCAGCAATCGTTATTTGGATTTGCAAAAGGTGATTGCCAACTATACTCTGCCTGCGGGGTATGCGTCCTATTGTGGTTCGCACGGGGTGACGGAAAGAAAGACGTTGGAAAAGGACTTCAAATACCCCCATATCCTGTGTTTAATCGCGCGAGAGGATAGCTTGCCAGCCACCATCAAAACCAATCCCGCCTGGAAAAAAACCATCCCTGATCCCACGTTTCGTCCGTGGACAGATGATTATTCCAATGTGTTTGGGGTGTTTAAAATTGCGCCCTAAGGGCTCTGTGGAGAACACCTACCCCACCAAATCCGCCAGAATATCCGCCACAGGTTCTTCGCGTGTGACCATGCCCACGCTTTGGCCGCACATCAGGGATCCTGTTTCCACATCACCGTCCATGACGGCGCGGCGCAGGGCCCCGGCCCAGAAATGTTCAATTTTCAATTGACCGTCTTTCAGGGAGAGCGTCCCCCCATCCACATCCTCGATCACCTGCCGCTGAAACGTCACAAAGTCATCCATCCCCTGATTTTTCAGGGCGCGAACGGGTATGACAGGAAAGCGTTTGTCCAGCTGCGTCGAAACAATGGCATCACGGGCACTGGCATGGATGAAGGCCGCTTTGAATTTGGGATGGGCGCGGGATTCTGTGGCACAGACAAAACGGGTCCCCAGCTGGCACCCCGCCGCCCCCATGGCCATATAGGCCGCGATGGCTTGGCGGCTGCCGATACCGCCCGCCACGAAAACGGGAACGTCTGTGATGGTGCCCAAAACCTCTTGGACCAAAACGGTGGTGCTGACGGGGCCGATGTGGCCGCCGGCTTCGTGGCCTTCGATGATCAGGGCGTCAATGCCGGATTTCACCAGTTTTTTAGCAATGCCCGCATTGGGGGCAAAGCCCATGACCTTCACGTGGGCCTGATGGGCCTGATCGATGTGGGCTTTGGTGGGAATCCCCCCCGCAAAAACCAGATGGGAAACCTTTTCCTCGCACACCACATCAATCAAAGCCGTTAAGTCAGGGTGCATCAAAATCAAATTCACCCCAAAGGGCTGATCGGTCAGGGCGCGGGTGGCCTGAATTTCTTCGCGCAGTTTGTCCGGCGGCATGGCCCCACAGGCCAACACCCCAAAGGCCCCCGCGTTGGACAGGGCGGAGACAAGGGAACGCTCTGACACCCACGTCATGGCCCCCCCCAAAATGGGGTAACGACAACCCAAAAACGCTGCCCCCTCGTGCCCCCCAGCCATCATAAAACAGGGGCCCCCTGATCCAAACCATAGGCGGTGTGCAGGGATCGCACGGCCAATTCCGTATAGGCATCATCAATCAAAACACTGATTTTGATTTCCGATGTGGAAATCACCTGAATATTGATTTTCTTTTCGGCCAAGGTTTCAAACATTTTTTTGGCCACCCCAACATGGCTGCGCATACCAAGGCCCACCACACTGATTTTGGCCACATCTTGGCGGATATCCAGGGCATCATAGCCCAAGGTATCTTTCAAGTCCCCCAAAATGGCCTTGGTGCGGGGGGCATCGCTGCGGGTGACGGTAAATGTCATATCGGTGCGCCCATCGCCCCGTGCGTTGGTTTGCACAATCATATCCACGTTAATGCCTGCATCGGCCAAGCGGCCAAACAGGGACGCGGACATCCCGGGTTGGTCTGTCACGTTGCACAGGGACACCTTGGCCTCGTCCCGCGTATAGGTCACGCCGCGGATCACTTCACTTTCCAAAACACGGCTTTCATCCACCACCATGGTTCCCTCACTTTCTGTAAAACTGGATCGCACTTGAACGGCCACCCCTTCTTTCATGGCCAATTCCACCGAACGGGTTTGCAAGACTTTGGCCCCCAAAGAAGCCATTTCCAGCATTTCTTCATAACTGATGGCATGCAGCTTGCGGGCCGCGGGCACAATGCGGGGGTCACACGTATAAACCCCGTCCACATCGGTGTAAATATCGCAGCGATCCGCCTTTAATGCAGCGGCCAAGGCCACCGCCGCCGTGTCACTGCCGCCCCGTCCCACCGTGGTGATGCGCCCATCGGGGGCCATGCCCTGAAATCCGGCTACAACGGGCACCTCGCCCCGTGTCATAGAGGCCACCAAAGCCTCGCCCTCAATCCCCAAAATACGGGCCTTGGCATGCAGGGCCGAGGTATGGATGGGAATCTGCCACCCCAGCCAAGACCGCGCCGTCAATCCGTGATTTTGTAACAGCAAAGCCATTAAACCTGCCGTGACTTGCTCCCCCGTTGATACCACGGTGTCATATTCCCGCGGGTCATGCATTTGGCTGGCCTCATCCACCCAGCGCACCAGTTGGTTGGTGGTGCCCGCCATGGCGGATACGACCACGGCCACCTGATGGCCCGCCTGAATCTCTCGGGCCACGATATCGGCCACGTTACGCATGCGACCAACATCGGCCACAGAGGTCCCCCCAAATTTGAAAACCAAACGCATGGCCCGATTCAAAACATCAGGGGCCTAAGCGGCGCCGCCGCCTGGGAATGTCATGCCCTTGAACCGCTTGTTAAAGCGGGACAACTGTCCAGCGTCGGTTAATTTCCGCTGACCCCCCACCCAAGCGGGATGGGTTTTGGGGTCAATATCCAAATTCATGGTGTCCCCAGGCTTGCCCCACGTTGTGCGGGTTTTAAATGATGTGCCATCGGTCATCACAACCGTAATTTCGTGGTACTTGGGGTGAATGCCAGATTTCATAACAAACAAATCCTTTTTGAAAATCAAGGGGCTTAGTTTAAAAGAAGATGCAGGATTGTCAAGAACCTATCTCTGAAAAAAAATTCCTTGCATCGGGGGTGCGCTTTGTGTATGACGGGTTTCGTTTTGATTGCGCCAACAGAGGTTTGCAAAGGCAACGCAAGAAAAGCGCTGTGTCAACGTTTTTGGGGTCTTTATGCGAAATGAGCACCACGACAACTGTTACAGCCCTGTCCTTGCGACAGCCTTGTGATCCTGCGGTTTTGTATCGCCCCCATGTTCTGGAGGCGGCTGCCCAGTATTTTCAAGATCATTTCAAAGCGCGGTTGCTCTATGCCGTGAAAACAAACCCCGATCCCGTCATTTTGACGGATTTGTATCGGGCGGGGGTGCGTTCCTTTGATGTGGCGTCTTTGGCAGAGGCGGCGGATCTTTCCGTGCGATTCCCCGATGCTACCTTGTTTTACATGCATCCCGTGAAGCCTCGCCATGCCATCGCCAAAGCCTATCATGATTTTGGTGTGCGTCATTTTTCGTTGGATTCCGAGGCCGAGCTGAAAAAAATCCTGGAGGAAACGGGGCATGCCAAGGACCTCTCCCTGCACGTCCGTTTGGCCATACCCAACAGCTATTCGGAAATTACGCTGGCCAACAAATTTGGTGTGGCCCTGCATGATGCGCCGGCGTTGATTGCCCTGGTGTCCCAACATGCGGCGGAGGTGGGAGTTTCCTTTCATGTGGGATCCCAGTGCATGAATCCCGATGCCTACCGCATCGCCATTCGCATGTGTCGCACGGTTCTGGATGATTTGCCGAGACCCCCCACGTATTTTAATGTGGGGGGGGGATTTCCCTCGATTTATCCCGATTTAACGCCGCCGGATTTGCATTTGTATTTTGATGCCATCCACGAAGCCTTTGCCCACTTGCCCTATCATGACAGCATGACCCTGCTGGCCGAGCCAGGACGGGCCTTGGTGGCGGAGAGCGGTTCAGTTCTGGTGCGTGTGGATATGCGGCGGGGGGATACGCTGTATATCAATGATGGCACCTACGGCAGTTTGTTTGATGCGGGTCAGTTGGGTTTTGTGTTTCCCACACGGCTGTATCGGTCCTCTTTACGGGTGCCTAAGGCTGAAGCATCCTTCCGGTTTTACGGGCCCACCTGCGATTCCATGGATGTTATGCAGGGCCCCTTTACCTTGCCGGATGATGTGCAAGAGGGGGATTATATCGAAATCGGTCAATTGGGTGCCTATGGCTGCACCATGGCCACAAAGTTCAATGGTTTTACGCAGGGTCCTGTTTTATATACGGTTTCTGATGATCCGTTGCTCAGTTTATATCCCGCATTCAACAGACATCCGGAACACACGCGCAAGCCCCTTGCCTTTACGGCAAAAAAGTGGTAGGTTGTAAAGGTTATGGCAACATAACTATAACGATAAATGGTGTATGAAATAGGCGTTTCGGACCCGGGGGCGGAACCCGGCACCTCCACCCCAGATCCCCGATTGTTTTTGGGGCTTTGCGGCGGGGGTGAAACAGGATCGACGGGCGTAATAAAGATATGACTTTCGTTCGGTATGGTACCGCTGTTATCGGACCAAAACTCTAAGTGCTAACGATAACGTTGCACCTCAGGCGAACCTGAAACTGGCTGCCTAGCCGCGGCTTGTTTTGGATTTTCCTAGCGGTTAGGGGGCACCGGGCAACAGAACGCCCCCACTGTTTTTTTCATGGCTTTCCTTTCGCTGTTGTTCTATCTTAGGCCTCATGCTTATACATGGGGGGGCTTGTGTTATGACCTTTGATCTGTTGATTCAAAATGGCACGTTGATGCTGCCTTGGGGGCAGGCCGCGGTGGGGGATGTGGGGATCAAAAATGGCCTGATTGCCGATATTGGGGATCTCAGCGGGGCCAGCGCGGCCACCACTCTGAACGCCCAGCATTTGCATGTTTTGCCTGGTGTCATTGATTCGCAGGTCCATTTTCGTGATCCCGGATTTCCAGAAAAAGAAACCCTGGAAAGCGGTATGCGGGGCGCCGTATTAGGGGGCGTCACGGCCATTATGGAAATGCCCAACACCAAGCCCCCCACCACCACGACGGCGGCCCTGCAAAGCAAACTTCACACAGCGGCCCAGAATCCGTGGTGCCATTATGGATTTTTCGGGGGGGCCAGTCTGGACAATGCGGATGCGTTGCCGGCCTTAGAAGACCTGCCTGGGTGTGTGGGGATTAAAATTTTTATGGGCAGCAGCACGGGTAGCCTGCTGGTGTTGGGTGATGATCGTTTACGCGTTGTTTTGCGGCAAAC
>JBJTVN010000198.1:0-3628 GCA_046081225.1 Alphaproteobacteria bacterium | reverse complement strand
CGGCAAAACCCAAGGCGAAAAGGGCGCACAATACCCAGTGGTGATAGACACCAAAAACCCCGATCAGAACGCCCAGAACGACCATGATGAACAGGGTTTTTTGTAGGCTTTTGGTGAGTTCTTCTTGGGTATATTGACTGGCATATTCAATATCGTAACGTTTGCGGCTGAGCGTCATGGGTGCAAGGCGCATTTGGGGGCGCAGGCTTTGGAAGCGTTTGTTTTCGTCCATTTTCAGTTTTAATCGCCATCCCGCAATCATCAATACCAGAACCGGCAGGGTGATGATGCCAATGACAATCAGCAGCAGACAGGCCAGCAAAATGCCCACGATCAGGGCGATATAGGTGGGATGCATGAAGGGGGCTTCCCATTGATCCTTAATGCTTTTGGTGGCCACATAGCCAACGCCGCCTCGGTTGTACCCAAAGGGATGGATCAAAAATTCCCCTTGACGGGTGGGGCGGACGCAAACGCGGTAATGGTGCCGCCGCATGCGGGCTGTCATCCAGAACGGGTAGATCATGATGCCTCTCGCTCTAAGGGGGGCAGCAGGCCCTCTGTGCGTCCCAAAGACAGTTTGCCTGCTTTCCACCGTGACGTTAGCAGCATAAACGCCCGATAGCCATAATAGCTCGTCATCAGGGCCGCCAGCACCAAAACCAACAGTTGCTGGTGCAGATTATCTTTTGTAAAGCCGTGTATCGCTGTTAACACAAACAAAGTCACCAGAAACAGGGAAAAGAGCGTGATGGCGCCAATGTAGAAACGGGAAACCTGCAGCGATCGCTCCATCCAATACCGCGCAAAGGTCAAACGATGGGGCAGGCGGGTCAGTTGGGATAAAAAACGGTCAAATCGGCGTTTTTGCCAGTCATAATTCAAAAAGCCCAGCCAGATTCCCAATCCCAAGCCCAACAGGGACCCGATCATATCATAATCAAAAAGCCACGCAATCAGCAGCCCCAGCAGCAATGTGGGCACAAACACAAATGAAAACGGGTCCCAATCGGCGGCTTTGGCCTGTTCCAGATCTTTTGCCTGCACGGCATAACCCACGCCGCCGCGATGATGATCAAAGGGGAAGTACAAAAAATCTCCTGCCTCGCTGGGACAGGGGCGCAGGCGAATTTCCATACGCTTTCGGAGCTGGCGATTTAAAAACATAATGTCATCGCTTTTGGTTTTTTTATCCTTTTGTGGATAAGATGCTGTAAGATTATCATTCCAATGTCAACAAACCGTTATGCCGTCCTTTCTCTCCGCCCCGCTTTCCCACAGGCTTTCCCCCCTGATTTTGTCACTCTTTTTTGTTGTGGTGCTTAAGATGCTGCCCATCATAGCAGAGCCCCAAAAATGGACAGAAACCTTGGGGGATCCTGATGCCATTTTGCGTTTGGTGGTGGTGGATCAGTGGATTCGCACAGGGGATTGGGGGGATCATACCATCCACCGCACCAACCCCCCCATGGGAATGGTGACCCCATGGACCCGCCCCATGGATGCTGTGGTGCTGTTGGGGTATGCCCCCATGCGGTTGGTTTTGGATGAAAAACAGGCCTTGATCGGATCAGCTATGATCATGCCCCCGCTGTTGTTTGTGGTGGGGATTGTCCTGATATGGCGATGGATGGTGGGGCAGGGGATGCCGATGTATGCCCAGAGCTTTGTGTTGCTGGCCCTTGTGCTGAACCCTTGGTTTACGGTGTTTGAACCTGGATCTGTGGATCATCATGGTCTGTTGTTGCTCTGCACGTGGTTTCAGTTCTTTTTGACCTATTCTGTCCTTCAGGGAAAGGGCCGCCATGCCCTGCCTTTGGGCATTGTGACGGGATTGGGGATATGGGTATCCCCTGAGTTTTTTATCCCCACCTTTGTGAGCTTTGCCAGTTTGGGGGTATTTTGGCTGATGCGCCCAGAGGGGTATTCTGAATCCCTGATGACGGTGCTGATCACCACAACACTGATGTTGTGTGTGGCCGTGGGGATAGAACAGCCCGTTTTTTGGGTCCCCTTTTATGACACCGTTTCCGTGGTTTACGTTGTGTTGTTGGGGCTGATCACGGCGGGGTTTTGGGCCTTGAGCGCCACACAAAGCCACACTCTGTGGGACCGTCTGTGTTTTGCGGCGGGGATTCTGATGGTCATTGTTGGGGTTATGCTGCGCCTGTATCCAGAGTTTTATAAACTCACCATGGGGGGTCTGGATCCCTATATTATGACGTCTTTTTTGCCACACATATCAGAACAACAACCCTTGGTGGACAGTTTTAAGGATATTTTCCCCCCGCAGCCTTGGCTGGGCATCGTCATGAGCAATCTTTTTTTTCTGGCGGGCTATGGCGTTTTCTTGGATCGGATCAGGGTGTCGGGGCGGTCTTTTGTTCAGGATCATGCCGCGGCATGTTTTGTGTTTTTGGCTGCGTTTGTGACTTTGCTGCTGGGGATGGTGGTGGTGCGTCTTTACCTCTACGCATTTTTGCCATCGGTGATTTTGGCTTTGCCAGTTTTGGATCGTTTGGTGAAAACGCAAACCATGGCGGCGTTGTCCGATAGCCTCAGGGTCTGTGTCGTTGTGATGGTGGCGGGTATGCCCGCCCTTGGTCTTGGTGTGTTGATGGGATTGGCCACGTTTTGGCCGCCATCCAACACACAGGACACGAATACTTGTGATGAAGATACGCGGGTTTTTATCCAAAAGGCCCTGATGCCGGCCCTGCCGCAGGCCCGTTTGGTGTTGACCCATAGCAACGATATGCCTGCCTTATTGTTTTGGACCCCCTACACAGCCTTGGCCGGGAATTATCATCGAGAGCCGAAGGCCCTGAAAGACCTGAATGATTTTTTTGCCGCCACAACAGAGGCCCAAGCCAAAGCCCAGATCCAAAAGCATCGTGCGGATGCGGTGGTGGTGTGTCTGCAACGGGCAAAGCCCAAAGGGCGCTGGATTTATGATGTGGCCACAGGAAAAATCAAGGCCCCTGCGGATTTGAAACGGGTTCCCACGGATGAGGCCCTTTATCCCAACATTCGCCTTTATCAGGTGGTCAGGTAACCCCCGCGCTGGCCATCGTTTTTGGTGCCCCAGGAGGGACTTGAACCCCCACACCCTTGCGAGTAGCAGATTTTGAGTCTGCCGCGTCTACCATTCCACCACTGGGGCACAATCAACGGACCGCTTTATACCAAAGTTTCCGTCGGCGGTCAAATTTTCCGTAAAAAAATGTTGTGGCGATGGGCGGGGGGATTTGTTAAGGTCACCCGTTGTTTGTGCGGTCGTGGCGGAATGGTAGACGCGCAGCGTTGAGGTCGCTGTGGGGAGACCCGTGGAAGTTCGACTCTTCTCGACCGCACCATATGTATGTGTATGTGTGGGGCAATTTGGGGAAACATCATGACATTTCAAAA
This sequence comes from Alphaproteobacteria bacterium, assembly GCA_046081225.1. Lineage (GTDB taxonomy): Bacteria > Pseudomonadota > Alphaproteobacteria > JAJTHO01 > CANGYM01 > CANGYM01. The sequence continues at coordinate 220 of JBJTVN010000198.1, read as the reverse complement.
TGGTCTGCCAGAACAGTTTTGGGACGGAAAATCTGTGTATCTGAAGGGGTTGCATGGGTGGAATCCAGAAATATGGGGGTGCCTTAGTCTTGCAAAGGAAGGCAGGCGGGATAATATCAAAAAAGAAGCGATGAAGGAGAACGAATCGAACTTTATTGCGGCTTGCTATATTACCGGTCGTGAAGCGAAAAAAAATATTCCCAACAAGTGGAACAAGTTG
>JBJTVN010000197.1:0-3333 GCA_046081225.1 Alphaproteobacteria bacterium | reverse complement strand
CGAACACGACCATCCCGCTCCGTCCTGTGCCGTTTGATCAGGACGCTGCGCTCTGTTAAATCCAGAATCTTATTCTTATTCATACACACCTGATAACACATCCAAACCTATAAAGCTAGAGTTCAGTCGATAGGGGTATATTATTCAGGGGGGGCCTGTGGTGAACGGGGAAACCCTGCCCAATATGGAACAAAAGATGAAGGCGGCGGTGACGCTGATGGCCTTGCTGGACAAGCAGCCAGAGGAAGAGGACGGCGTGCTGACCTTTAAAGTGACCCCCCAGCAGATTCAGACGATGCAAAATGCCCTGTATCATTGCTGGAAGCAGAGCCTGGAACGAGCTCTGTATGATCAAAAAAACAGGATGATGGGGGATGATGGGCACAAAACGCCTTCCCTCCCCCGCCAGAATCCTGTAGAAGGGAGGCATGATTCATAAAGGAGTGATGGCATGAAAACCAAAGTTGTTCTGGCATATTCAGGGGGTCTGGATACATCGGTGATTGCCAAATGGTTGCAGGTTAAGAAGGATTGCGAGGTCGTGACCTTCACCGCCGATCTGGGGCAAGAGGATGAAATTGAACCCGCCCGCGCCAAAGCCGCCGCCATGGGCATCACGCAGATTTTCATTGAAGATCTGCGGGAAACCTTTGTCAAAGAGTACGTTTTCCCCATGTTTCGGGCCAATGCCCTGTACGAAGGGGTGTATCTGCTGGGCACATCCATTGCCCGCCCCCTGATTGCCAAACGGCAGATTGATATTGCCCATCAGGTGGGCGCCCGCGCCGTTGCCCATGGGGCCACGGGTAAGGGGAATGATCAGGTGCGCTTTGAACTGGGCTATATGGCCCATGATCCGGACATTCAAATCATTGCCCCGTGGCGGGAATGGGATTTGACATCCCGCACCAAGCTGCTGGCCTTTGCGGAGGCCAACACCATCCCCGTGCCTTCGGACAAAAAGGGCGAGGCCCCCTATTCCGTGGATGCGAATTTGCTGCATACGTCTTTTGAGGGCAAAGCCCTGGAAGACCCCTGGACCGCGCCTGAGGAATCCATGTTTTTACGCACCGTATCCCCCCAAACGGCCCCCGATCGGGTCACGGAGATTGTGCTGTCTTTTGAGCGCGGGGATCCCGTGGCCGTGGATGGGGAGGGGTTATCGCCGATGGCGTTGCTGACCACCCTGAACCGTTTGGGCGGGGACAACGGCATTGGGCGTCTGGATTTGGTGGAAAACCGCTATGTGGGGATCAAATCCCGCGGGGTGTATGAAACCCCTGGGGGGACGATTTTGCTGACGGCGCGGCGGGCCTTGGAAAGCCTGACCCTGGACCGTGGATCGGCGCATTTAAAGGACGAGATGATGCCGCGCTACGCCGAATTGGTGTACAATGGCCATTGGTTTTCGCCCGAGCGCCAGATGATGCAGGCGGCCATTGATGCCAGCCAGCATTATGTCACGGGGGACGTGCGCCTGCGCCTGTACAAGGGGACCGTGACCGTGACGGGCCGACGCTCGCCGCACAGTTTGTATTCTGAGGCCTTGGCCACCTTCGAGGACGGCGGCGCCACCTACGATCACCGCGACGCCGGCGGGTTTATCCGTCTGGTGGGACTGGGGGCACGTGTTGTGGCACGGCGGGGGGGGAGGTAAACAAATGCACTTTTTCATTTTGCCTTGTTATCAATTTTGCGCTTGACAAAATGTTGAAAGGGCCCCAATGTCTGGCTCTTCATTTGCATTTGCTTTTTGGGAAACCCTTTACCATGTACGCCGTTTTTGCCCATTCTGGATCTCAGCACCGCGCCGCGGTTGGGGATCGTGTGTCCCTTGATAAAATTGATGCCCCTGTGGGTACATCCATCACATTGGGCAATGTTGTTTTGTGTCAGCAGGATCAGGCTATTTCTATAGGGGCCCCTTTTGTCAATGGTGCGTCCATCACTGCCGAGGTTCTCTCCCACGCCAAGGGTGATAAAGTCATTGTGTTTAAAAAGAAACGTCGCCACAACTATCGCCGCAAGCAGGGACACCGCCAGTGGCACACTGTTGTGAAAATCACCGATATCGCCGTCGCCTAAACAGGAGGAATGATCTATGGCCCATAAGAAAGCAGGGGGAAGTTCCCGTAACGGTCGTGATTCTATTGGTCGTCGTTTGGGCATCAAACGTTACGGCGGAGAGTCTGTGATCTCTGGTAACATCATCGTTCGCCAGCGTGGCACCACCGTTCACCCTGGCGCCAATGTAGGCATGGGCAAGGATCACACCCTGTTTGCCACCACCGACGGCACTGTGGTTTTCACCAAGAAAGCCAACGACCGCACCTTTGTGTCTGTGGTTGTTTAGGTTATCCTCTTAACTTGCTCAGATTTTTTTGGGCGGCTGCCGCGGCGGCTGAGTTGGGATGGGTTGAGAGAATACTCTGCCATGCCTGCCGCGCCGTGATTGGGTCGTTTTGGGTTGCGGCCAGAATGCCGCGCTCCAGCAGCATATAGGGGTGATCGGGATTCAGGTTTTGGGCACGCACAATGGATTCCCGCGCCAGATCATAGCGTTTCAGACTGCGGTACAGGCTGGCACGGTAAATAAGGGCCTCCACCTGGTTGGGGTCCTCCAGCAGGACATAATCCAAATCCTTCAGGGCGGAGAGGCTATCCCCAATGGCCGCCGCAATGCGGGCCCGCAGGACAAAGGCATTCAGGTCCTCCCCATCCCATGCAATGGCCTGATTGATGGCATCGCGGGCTTTGATGCTTTGTCCAGCCTTTAGAAACAACTGGCTGGCTTGGGTGATGAAACGGGACCGATCCATAACCGGCAGGCGTTCCTGATCGGATAAAGCAGAAAAAACGGACGCCGCCCCCGCATAATCCCGCATGGCCATCAGAGCCACCCCTTGACAGTGCATGGCCCCCAAATCCCCCCCCAAACTTTTCCAGTATACGGCAGAGGCTGCGGCACGCTCTGGGTCTTGTTGGGCCAGATTCAGGCAGGCGGTGTATTCCTGTGCATGATCAATGGTGTCTTGGGCAGAAAAGGCCGCGAAAGAGCCACTGGCCAAAACCAGAACGGACATGATAGACATACCAAGACGGGGCAAACGATGTGTTCCCATAATGTTTCCTTCAGGATTCTTTTTTTTTGACTATGCACCCACCATCCTTAAAATTTCGTCAATGGCTGCTTCTGGGGGCGGGGTATAGTGCTCTGCATCTGGCGGATCGTTACGACTTGGGCACCGTGTATGGCACCACCCGAAGCCGTCAAAACGATTTGAAAGCCGCTGGGATTGTGCCCATCATCACCGATTTTCAGGCCGTGCATCC